>JACQAB010000067.1 GCA_016195205.1 Pseudomonadota bacterium | reverse complement strand
GAAGCCGTCACCCAGACCGAGGTGGAAGGATCCAGCCCTTCGGGAATTTTTTCTTCGCGTGGCACGGGTTGCAGGGCGGGTTTCATGCGTCACCCTCTTCCTGTTCCAACGCGCCTTTCGACCATTCGGCCACGCGCGCCAGGCGTGCGTAATCGGGCGCGGGATCAAGCCATTTTGCATAAGCCCGTGGCGCGGCTAGGAATTGCCCATCTTTATTGAGAAAAGCGCGGATAAAATTTTCCAGCCCCGGCCGGTGGATTTTTTCCACCGCCTGCGGTGGAAGATCGAGGGTTTTTGCCGAAACCTTCGCCTTGTTCTGATCGAAAGCTACAAACGCCAGTTCGGCGACCGGATTTTTTCCAGCTTCTGGGAAACCGCCTGCTTCGGCCATCACCGCTTCCACGTAAAGCTGCGGGCGCAGGGCTTCGCGCAGCGCTTCGGGCGGCAAAGAACCGGTTTTATAATCCAGAATGGCAAGCCCGCCAGACTTCAGCACCTCGATACGATCAGCGCGAGCTTCCAGAGAAAAAGAATAGTTGTCGACCTTCATGGCCAACGCGCCCTGGTATTCGCTGTACCGTGCCGAAACCAGATCACGCCGCTTTTTTTCAAAAAACCAGTATTCCTGGGCCAGCTCTGGCAGGCGCGCGGAAAGAATTTTGCATTCCTCGGGTGAGCAACCATAGGCGGCAAAGCCATCCTGCACTAAACGCACAAAATCCTGCTGCGCCACGGGGGGCCAAGCGTTTGAATAGCGTTCTGCCAGCTTTTCCAGCGCTTTGTGAAACACGTTGCCGCGCTCGCGCGGGCCAAATTCGCCGTCCAGCGCGTTCAACGCGCGCAATTCCAGCACCCGCCGCGCATAAAAAGCGTAGGGATCGCGCAGCCACATTTCAAAATCGGAGGCGTTGATTTTTTTGGGCAGGGCAGCGGCGGGAACCTGAACCTGCGGCGGGTCGCAGGGCTCAAGCTGTTCACAAAAATCCATCGCGCGCGCCCAGCTAAGATAAGGCGCAGTGGGAATCTCCGCACCCATCAGCGCCCGCACCGCCTCCAGCCGCAACAGCCAACGCGAGGGCAAGGTGAGTGTCTCGCCCGCCCGCGCGCTACGCAGCAAGGCCACCTGCGGCCCGGCAGCCTGCTGCACAAAATCATGCGCCATCTGGCCCAGGCGTATTTCCGGATCGGCGCAGCCCAGATCCACCCGCATGGCGGTTGACATCCATGGGTCCACCCTTCTTTCTTCGGGCCAAGCGCCTTCATTCAGCCCAGCAAGGATAACCTGGTCAAAACGCAACAAACGCGCTTCCAGCAGGCCCAGAATGGAAAGGCGCGGATGCTGCCCCCAGGCGCGGCGCACTATCTTTTCGCGCAGCGCGGCGCGGAATATTTCGGCGAAATCAGCATAGCTGCAGACAAAATCACGCGCGCCATTCTGCAAGGATTCCAGAAACTCGCCCAGCGCCGCGCCTTCCGCCTCGCGCCACAGAAGATTTTCATCGGCGGCAAGGCTGACAGCAGTTTTTTGAAAATCTTTCAGCCAATCGGGGAAGGGTTGGTCTTTTTTTGCCGTTAAAGATTCAAGATTTTTTGAGAGTTTCTCTAAAACCTCCAAACCCTCATTCCGGCGCAAGCCGGAATCCAGAGTCTGGACCCCGGCTTTCGCCGGGGTGAGGCTTGTTTTTTGGAAAAGGTTTACCCAATTTTTCAGCCCCCTGCCCCACGGTTGTTTACGGAAGAATTCTTTTTCCAGATGCCGTGCATGGCTCAATAACTCTTCCCGCGGCAGGCCAGCGCCAGTAAACGGGTGCTTGAAAAACGCCATCAGCTGCGAAGGGCGCAAATCACCGTTCGGCATCTCCAGCAGCAGGTTTAGATAGCTGCCCACCGGCGTTTCCGAAAGCGGCGTGCCGGCGCTGTCATCCAGTTCGATGTTCCAGCGGCGCATCAGCGCACCCACGCGTTTGGCCATGGCACGATCGGGCGTGATAAGGGCCGCCATTTTTCCTTCTTCTTCTACCGCCTTGCGCAACAGCAGCGCCGCGGCCATGGCTTCTTCCTGTTCCTGTGTAGCTTCGATCACCTCAAGGCCCCGCCAGGCCTGCGCCGGAATTTCACCCGGGCGCAGATGCCGCCAGCGATCGGCCGCTTCCGAGGGGCGCATCACTTCCGACAATAGCACGGCACGGGTGCCGTCCGCCGTTTCGGGCCAGGCTTTTACATCTTCGCGCGCGGCTTCCAGCGTTTTCAAAAGACGCGACAGAAGATATTGCGGATGCGAGGGCTCCAGTTCCGCCCATGCCTCTTCTTCCAGATGCACATCCAGGCCCGGCAACACCACCGCGCCTTGTGGCAACATGGAAATGCATTTCAGCCATTCGGCCGTAACCGGTTGCGAGCCGGTGGAACCCGCGGCTATCACCGGATGCGCGGGCGGGTTTTGTTGCCAATGCTGGATTAATAGCCGTGTTAAACGCTGGCGGCGGTCCACCGCGTCAATCGCTTTTTCATCTTCGAGAATTTTCGGCCAGTTGTGCGAAACGATTTCCAGAAATTTAATGATCAGCTGCCAGTGTTCGGCATATTTTTCTGGCACGAGGGCGGCCAACTCACTAAAGCCACAACCTTCAATCAGCGCGTCATCAATCAGATGCGCCAGATCAGCCGCCAGCAAAAAAGCCTGCGGTTTTGAAAATCCGGCCGCCAGCACCAGATTTGCCAGCAGCATGCGCCGCCGCATGGAATCGATAGCGGGGGGAATAGCGGAAACTTCTTTTAAAAAATCACCATCCGCGCTGAGCATCAACTCTTCCTCCTCCACCTCGCCCAGCGGGCGGATGTCGGGCAACAGCATGGCCATATCGGCACCGCCCCCGGCCTCGTTTAAAAAAGCCTCGCGCAACTGCTGGAAGGCGCGGTGGGTGGGAAGCAGGATCAGCGCCCGGGAAAGCGCTTCAGGCGCAAGCCGGCTTTTCAGCCCGCGCACCAGGCTTTTTAAAAAATCCGCCCCGGGCGGAATCGTATAAATCTTCGGAGTGGCCATAATATAAAGACTACCACCCGCCGCCTTCGCGCAGAAGCCGGTTGGATTCCACCAAATCGGCGGGGGTGCCCACATGATAACAGGCGCCATCATGCGCCAATCCATAAAGCCGCCCGTTTCTCTCGGCCTCGTCCCATACCTGGTTGGTGGAAAAAACCTTTTCCGGCACGCGCGCAAAAATTTCCGGCTTCACGATCTGCGCCGAGATGAACACATAGGGCCGGGGGGTGTTGGTGCCCAAGCGGCGAAGACGGCCACCGTCTTCCATAAAAAAATCACCCTCGGCATTCGTAAAGCCGCGCGTGCGCGGATTCTCGCGTTTGGCCAGAAGAAGCAGGGCGTCCATTTTCTTTTCATCAAACGCCGCGGCCAGGCGCGCTAGCGCGGGCGTGGCGCCATTTTGCCAGGGCAAATCGGAATTGACGACGAAGATGGGCAACTTGCCCAAATGCGGCAGGGCCTTTTTCACCCCGCCACCGGTATCCAGCAATTCCTCTTCACGGGAAAAAGTGATTTTGACATCCCTGCGGAGCTGCAGATGCGATTCGATCATCCATGCTTTGTAATGCGTATTAACCACCGCCTTTTTCACGCCCGCTTCGGCAAGACGATCAAGCACGAGATCCAGCATGGTGCGGCCATCAACTTCCAGCAACGGCTTGGGCTTTTCCAGGCTCAACGGGCGCATGCGCTGGCCCAAGCCCGCCGCCAGCACCATGGCGGTTTGCGGAACCGGGATCATCGCGGTGGAACGTCACGCCGGGCTTCGGGCACGTTCTGATCAAGCCAGGTGAAAAGAGGTGCCAGCGCCGGGGTTTTGGAATGCCGATCAAGCATGCGCCAGCTGCGACGGAAATAGTCGGCCACCAGTGGTTCGCCCTTTTCCAGCCAGCGGCGGCCGGTGATGGCAATCACGCGCAGATGCCGTTGCGCGGCAACAACCGGATAAGAGGCAGAGAAAGCCGCGGGCTCTTCTCTTTTGCTGCGCTCCAGGTAATACGCCGTCATGCGGTGGCGCAAATCATCCGGAACGTCGCGCCGGGCGTCTTCAAGCAAGGAGATAAGATCGTAATTTACCGGGCCCACGCCGCCGTCCTGAAAATCAATGATCCCGGCGCGGCGATGGCCCTTTTCATTCGCTAGATAAAGAATGTTTTCGGCATGGCAGTCGCGGAAAATCAGCGACTGGGCAATGGCGCAGGCGCTTTTCAGCGGGGCCCAGGCCTCAACAAACGCGGCGCGTGTGGCGGCCGGGAAAGGCTGGCCCAAAAATTTCTCGCCATACACATCCAGAAACAGGCTGACCTGCTCAAGGAACAGTTTTTCATTAAAATGCGGCACGCCAAGTCGCGTGGCATCGAGCTGAGCCGCCGCCTGATGCAGATGCACTAGGGCATCAACCGCGATGGGATAAAGTTTTTCGTGCGATTGCTCGGCGTTCAGCAGGCGGTCGAACCGCGCTTCGCCCAGATCTTCCAGAAGCGCCAACCCGTTTTCAAAATCCACGGCATGAATGGCCGGCACGCGGATGCCATAGCCCTCCAGCAGTTTTTGCATGTTCATAAAGAGTTTCAGCTCGGGCGGGCGATGCATGCGCATCAAAATGGCGCCGGGCCCGCCGCCTTCGCCATGCAAACGGCGGTAAAGCCTGCCTGAAAAATCTTCCTGAACGGGGGTTTGCCGCGCCCCGCCCCAGCCCTGATCACGCAGGAAGGTGGCGATTACATCTTCGCCGCTTTCGGCAGCACGGGAGACAGGCGCAAGGGCCATGGAGCGTCACCTTGAATGGAAATACGGCGTTTGGCGGAATCCTGATGGAAATTGAGGTGAATGGCAAGATGGCGCTGCGGCAGCAAGGCCCCCAACCGCTCGGGCCATTCCACGAAAATAATGCCGTCATGCAGGGCCTCGTCCCAGCCCAACTCCAGAATTTCAGAGGTTTTTTTCACACGATAAAGATCGAAATGCCAAAGCGCGCCCGCCGGGCTTTCATACGTCTGGACAAGCGTGAAAGTCGGGCTGGGCACCTCTTTGGCCTTGGCCAGGGCATGGATGCAGGCACGTATAAAACTGCTTTTCCCTGCGCCCAGATCGCCATAAAGCGCGATGCAATCCCGGCGCTTCAATAACGGCGCAAGCTTCTGCGCCAGCGCGGCCATTTCTGGTTCGTTTAATTCAGCTGTGAAGACATCTTCTGCCGCCATGGAAAGCAGAGTGCCCCAAGCCGACGCCTTTTCCAAGCCCGGTGGTTGAGCCAAGGGCCATGGTATTCTGACTGATCTTTTGAACATCCGTCAGATCAACGTTCAGTTCACCCGACGCTCTTGCCGCCCTTACCAACGCGTTGGCGTAGTCTGCCTCTACGCCCCAGATAAAGGTGCCTTCCGCATGGCCAGGACCCGGACCCTCCACGAACAAATTGTTTCCGGTAGTTTTCGTGATATCCGCAAAGCGCTGACCGGCAGCCAGCGGAAGGCTTCCCAGCCGTCCTTGATAAAGATACTGAATGGTTATCTCGTCTGCCATATAAACCTCCGTTTTTAATGCGCAAGAATATAGCCAGATGCGGAGGAGTTAGACAAACTCTTTTTACGCTCGGGTTAACCTTAACTTGCCGCCCGAAAATCCTTGCGGAACACCCATATATAAAAAGGCAAAGAACTTGCGGTCATGACGACTCCCAGCGCCACGCCGGCCAGCAATCCGAAATGATCGGCCACGGCGCCAATGGCCAGCGCCGCGACCGTAAAAACTAGGCTGCCCATGAAAGACGCCACCGAACCCATAGTGGCGCGCTGCTCATCCGAGAATTCTTCCTGCATCAGCTTGTCGCGTGCCACTTGGCCAGGGCCGAAGAACGGCGCCCCCGTCAGAAACAGGATCGGCGTAAGAACGTTGGAAAGAACAAGCGCAAGGCTTTGCGATAGAAACCAATAAACCTCACGCACAATAAGTGTGTAGGCCGCGCCAATGCGCTCGATGATTTTTCCTGAAAACCAATAGCCCAGGAACCCCAGCGCGTGATTAAAAGCCTTGTACAAGCCAAGCGCCCATGTCGGCCATAGGGTATTGAAAAACGCCGT
>JACQAB010000076.1 GCA_016195205.1 Pseudomonadota bacterium | reverse complement strand
TTGGCGCGGAAGGTGCCCGATTGCTTCAAAAGCGCGTCGACCAGCGTGGTTTTGCCGTGGTCGACGTGGGCGATGATGGCGATGTTGCGTAAATTCATGGCAGGGGTTTACGCCATCCGCCTGCTGAAAAGCAAGTTTATTAGGCTTTTTACAGATGCAGCGGCGGCAAAGGGTGGCCTGCCAGCGCCATCAGGCCGGTGTAAAACGCCCATCCGCCCAGCGCCAGAATAAGCACCGCCGTGCCGCGATTTACCCAGGTGATGGCGTTATCGGTGAAATGCTTGCGCATCAGATGGGTTCCGCCACAAAGCATAAGCCACCACGCCGCCGAGCCGCAGAAAATCCCCCCCGTCAGCGTGGCGGACTGCACAAACGTCAGATGTCCCGAAAACGCCGCCACCATCGCCAGCACGCCGATCAGCGTAAGCGGGTTGGTAAGGGTGATGAGAAGCCCGCTTACCGCATGGGCCGCCAGGCTATGGGGGGCCGCCCCCTTCTCGCGCTTGATATGCACTTTGCGGACGATGGTGAACAGCGCCATCCCCACCAGGAACATGCCGCCGAATAGACGGATTTCTTTTTCCACGTCGGACACCCAGCTTAGCACCGCCGTGACGCCAAACGCCGCCACGGCGCCAAAAATGGCATCGGCCATGGCGGCGCCAAGACCCGTAAGAAGTCCCGAGAAAATGCCGTTCTGCAGGGTGCGACGGATGCACAGCAACCCCACCGGCCCTACTGGCGCGGCCACCAGCACGCCCAGCAGCAATCCGCGCAGGAAAACAGAGACCTCGTCGAACAGGAAATATTCAAGCATCGCTACACCAACCGCGAGCGTTCAAGCCCGGCGCGAACAAAGGCGGTGAACAGCGGATGCGGCGCAAACGGCTTCGACTTCAACTCGGGATGAAATTGCACGCCCAGGAACCAGGGGTGGTCTTTCAACTCGACAATTTCGGGCAGCTGGCCGTCGGGCGACATGCCGCTGAAGATCAGCCCGGCTTTTTCCAGCGCGGCTTTAAAATGAATGTTCACCTCATAGCGGTGGCGGTGACGCTCATTGATCTTTTCCTGATCGCCATAGGCCGCGCGGGCCTTGCTGCCTTTCAGAAGATGGCAAGAATAATTGCCTAAGCGCATGGTGCCGCCCAGATCACCGCCAATGGCGCGTTTTTCAAGCTGATTGCCCTTCATCCATTCCGTCATCAGCCCCACCACGGGGTTTTCCTGCGGGGCGAATTCGGTGGAACTGGCGCCCGGCATGCTGGCCAGGTGCCGCGCCACCTCGATCACCGCCATTTGCATGCCAAAGCAGATGCCAAAATAGGGAACCTTATGCTCGCGCGCGAATTGCGCGGCGCGGATTTTGCCCAGCGTGCCGCGCTCGCCGAAGCCACCGGGAACCAGAATGGCGCTGACGCCTTCCAGCTTGCGCACGGCGTCTTCGCTTTCGAAAACTTCCGAATCCACCCACCAAGCGTTGACGCGCACGTTGTTGGCGATGCCGCCATGGATCAGCGCTTCAGATAACGACTTATAGCTATCCAACATAGTTGTGTATTTGCCGACCACGGCGATTTTGACTTCGCTTTCCGGCTGGCGGATGCGCGAGACAATCTGCTGCCAGCGGGAAAGATCAGGTTCCTTCGAAGCATCCATGCCGAAATGTTCCAGCACCACGCGGTCAAACTTCTGGGCGTGATAGGCGATGGGCACGTCGTAAATGGTGTCGACATCCAGTCCGGCGATTACGTTTCTTTCCGGCACGTTGCAGAACAGCGCGATTTTGCGGCGTTCGCCTTCGGGAATCTCACGGTCGGCACGGCATACCAGTACGCCGGGCTGAATACCGACGCTGAGCAGTTCCTTCACCGAATGCTGGGTAGGCTTGGTTTTCAACTCGCCCGAGGTGGAAATGTAAGGCAGCAGCGTAAGGTGAATGAACAGCGTGCGTTCCCTGCCCAACTCGTTGCCCAGCTGGCGGATGGCTTCAAGGAAAGGCAGGCCTTCGATGTCGCCCACCGTGCCGCCGATTTCAACCAGCACGAAATCTTCATCGCCTAAATCGCTTTTGACGAAATTTTTGATGGCATCAGTGACATGCGGAATGACCTGCACCGTGGCACCCAGATAGTCGCCCTTGCGCTCGCGGGCGATGACATTCAGGTAAATGCGGCCGGTGGTGATGTTATCGCTTTGCTTGGCGGCGACGCCGGTGAAGCGTTCGTAATGGCCAAGGTCAAGATCGCTTTCGGCGCCGTCGTCGGTGACATACACCTCGCCGTGCTGAATCGGCGACATGGTGCCGGGATCGACGTTTAAATAAGGGTCCAGCTTGCGGCAGCGCACCTTATAACCGCGGGCCTGCAATAAAGCCGCCAGAGACGCCGAGGCAATGCCTTTCCCCAAGGAAGACACCACACCGCCGGTCACAAAAATAAAACGCGGTTTTTGCATCTCGTCGTTGCCCGGCCTCGCTTACTTCGACACAGGCACAGCGGGCGCCGTCGGGGCTGCCGGTGCCGGAGTGCCTGACGTCGCAGGCGATGGGGCGGGCGTAGCGGGTGCGCCGTTCTGCTGCACGGGCGTGGCTGGCGCGGCAGGCGGGTTGGCGGGAATTTGATCGGCCAGCGAACGCGTACCGTGCGACGAACCGGCAATGATCGTCAACACGATGCTGGTAACAATGAAGGCCGTGGCCAGGAATGATGTCACGCGCGTCAGCAGGTTGGCCGTGCCGCGCACGGTCATCAAACCGCCCAGGCTGGCGGCCCCGCCACCGCCGCCCATCAGACCTCCGCCGTCGGAGGATGGACGCTGGATCAGGATGACGCCGATCAGGGCAATGGCCAACAAAACATGGATGACCAGCAAGGTTGCTGTCATGGGTTCACCTTAGGATTTATGACGGGACTCAGTGATAGCGGTTTGGCGGGGGTTTTTCCAGTTTTATTTATTCTTCCTCTCCCCTTGAGGGGGAGGTTGCAAAAGCTTGCGTTTAGCGGTTCAGCTAAACGCTTAGCTTTTCTTGGTGAGGGGTACAGGCTATAAGAAACAACCTTTGCTTTTGGCTCGTACCCCTCCCCTATCCCCTCCCTCAAGGGGAGGGGAATCCCATCTCGCTTATGGCAACATGTCCGCTCAAAATGTTCTCGAGTTAATCGGCCACACGCCGCTGGTGAAAGTAAATAAGCTGGATACCGGCCTGTGCGAGCTTTACCTGAAGCTGGAAAGCGCGAATCCGGGCGGATCGATCAAGGACCGCATCGCTCTTTCCATGATCAACGCCGCGGAAAAAGACGGCGCGCTGAAGCCGGGCGGCACGATCGTGGAAGCCACCGCCGGCAACACCGGGTTGGGCCTGGCGCTGGTGGCCAGCCAGAAAAATTATCCGATCATCCTGGTCGTCCCCGACAAAATGAGTCAGGAGAAAATTTTTCATCTGAAGGCCCTGGGCGCGAAAATCATCCTTACCCGCTCGGACGTTACCAAGGGGCATCCGGAATATTATCAGGACCTCGCCCAGCGGATTGCCAGCGAAACATCTGGCGGGTTTTATGTGAACCAGTTTGAAAATCCGGCTAACCCCGTGACGCATGAACGTTCCACCGGCCCTGAACTTCAGGTGCAAACGGTGGGCAAGCTGGATGCCATGGTGGTGGGTGTGGGTTCGGGTGGCACGCTGACGGGCCTTGGCCGCTATTTCAAAAAGCACATGCCGCAGGTGGAAATGGTGCTGGCCGACCCGGAAGGCTCGATCCTGGCGCCTTATGTGAATACCGGGGTGATGATTACGCCCGGAAGCTGGGTCGTAGAAGGCATTGGCGAGGATTTCATCCCCAAAAACTGCGATTTATCGCTGGTAAAAAAGGCCTATACCGTTTCCGATAATGACAGCATCGCCACCGCGCGCGCGGTGCTGCTGAAGGAAGGGCTGCTGTGCGGCTCATCGTCCGGCACGTTGATTACCGCCGCCCTGCGCTATTGCCGCGAGCAGACCACGCCCAAGCGCGTGGTCACCATCGTGTGCGACACGGGCAGCAAATATCTTTCCAAGATCTATAACGAATACTGGCTGCACGATCACGGCTTCATCCAGCACACGCTGCGCGGCGACCTGCGCGACGTGATTGCCCGCCCCCACCCCGATGGCCAGGCGGTAACGATTCAGCAATCCGACACGCTGGGCGGAGCCTATAGAAAAATGCGCATGTATGACGTGTCGCAACTTCCGGTCATGAATGAAGGAAAAATTGCCGGAATTTTAAGCGAGGCGGATATTCTTTTGGCCATTCAGCAGCATCGCGAAGGATTTGAGTTGCCGGTCAGCGGGGCCATGGTGCGCGATTTGGCCACGGTGCAGGCTTCGGCCGGAATCGCCGCCCTTGACCCTGTCTTCAAAAAAGACATGGTGGCCATTGTCATGGACGGCCCGCAGTTTCTGGGATTGATCACGCCGATTGATCTGCTGCAGTATCTACGAAAGCAATCACCGCTCGCACAATCCCACGCGCTATGCTTATGAACGCGCGGTGGCGAATTTGGAAAGCGGACGGCACGGCTATGCGTTTGCTTCGGGCATGGCCGCCGCGGCCACGGTACTGGAATTGCTGCCCAGCGGTTCGCATGTGATTGCCAGCGACGATTTATATGGCGGCACCTGGCGGCTGTTCGAGTGCGTGCGCAAAACCTCGGCCGGGCTGCAGTTTTCTTTCATCGATCTAAGTAACACCCAGGCGTTGCAAGGCGCAATCAAGCCCAACACTAAAATGATCTGGGTGGAAACGCCCACCAATCCGCTGCTGAAGCTGGTGGATTTGGAGGCCGTGGCGGCGCTGGCAAGGCCAAAGAAAATTCTGACCGTGGCAGATAACACCTTCGCCACGCCGTGGATTCAGCGGCCTTTGGAATTCGGCTTCGACATTGTTCTGCACTCGGCCACGAAATATCTGAACGGACACAGCGACATTATCGGCGGCGCGGTGGCGATTGGTGATAACGACGCGCTGCACGAAAAACTTGGCTTCCTGCAGAACGCGGTGGGTGCCATTGCCGGACCGTTTGACAGCTTCCTGGCGCATCGCGGCGTAAAAACCCTTGGCATCCGCATGCAGCGGCACTGCGCCAACGCCCTTTTGGTGGCGCAATGGCTGGAAAAAAACCCGAAGATCGAGAAAGTGATTTATCCCGGCCTGCCCTCGCATCCCCAGCATGCGCTGGCGCAAAAGCAAATGCGCGCGGGCGGCGGCATGGTTTCGGCCATCGTGAAAGGCGGCGCGGAAGCGGCCAAGCACATGCTGGCGCATTGCGAGGTGTTCACTTTGGCCGAAAGCCTGGGTGGCATTGAAAGCCTGATCGAGCATCCCGGTATCATGACCCATGCCAGCATCCCCGAAGAAACGCGCAAACAAACCGGCGTAAGCGATGCGCTGATCCGCCTGTCGGTGGGAATTGAAAATCCCGAGGATTTAATTGGGGATTTAGAAAGCGCGCTGGCGGCCTGAACGCAGATTAATTAACGCTCACAGAGCTATTTTTGCGCCAAGGGCCACGAGCCTGTGCATGGTTAGATTTACCGGCCTGCCTGCTTCCGTTGCTGACTGAGCTTTCGCAAATATCTCCGACGTAAGCCCACCGATGCATACGCCGACGATGCGTCTGAGCTGTAAATCGGCACCCTCGGGTGTATAATTGATCTTCCCCACCACTTCGGCGGTAATGGGTCTGGCCAACCGAGCAATCCTTGGCGGGCCACCATCCGGGCTGGCAAAGACAGCATCAAAAGTTATTTGCATTTACGTCTCCCTCAGGAAGTTTCTATTTAACCGCCTTCACGATCCGCACAAAACTTTCCGCTTCCAGCGAAGCGCCGCCAGGCAAGGCGCCATCCACCCCGGCCAGATTCACGATATCCAGCGCATTATCTGCCTTCACCGAACCGCCGTAAATCACGCGCATGGCATCCAGCGCCGCCGGCAAAAAGCCGTGAATAGCCGCATGGATGGAACTGATTTGTTCCGGCGAAGGCGTTAGCCCGCTGCCAATCGCCCAGACCGGCTCATAGGCAATCACGGTATTTTCCACGCTGGTGCTGGGCGCCAGCGACTGCAGAAGCTGGCTTTTGATGAAAACACGCCGCGGGCCTTCCGGCATGCGGGCGTCTTTTTCACCCACACACAAAATAACTTTCAGTCCGGCCTTGTGCGCCGCGGTCATTTTAGCTTTCACCAGCGCGTCGTTTTCGCCATGCTGCGCTCGCCGCTCGGAATGGCCAAGGATGACGTAAGCGCAACCCAGATCTTTCAGCATGGGGGCCGACACGTCACCCGTGTAGGCGCCTGCCTCAAACGAGCTGCAGTCCTGCGCCCCCAGATGAATGCCGCTTCCCTTTATGGCGGCAGCCACGCCTTCCAGCAGGGGAAAAGGCGGGCAAATGGCCACCTCCACATTCCTTTTGCCGATTTCGGCCACCACCAGGCCCTGCGCCAGCTTCAGCGCGTCAGCACGGGTTCCGTTCATTTTCCAGTTTCCGGCAATGAGTTTCATTCTTTCCGCCCCGTTGAGGTTTGGGCCAAAGCCGCCTATAGTCGGCCCCCTCGCAACCTCTATCCCGTTCTCCCATGCTGCAACAACTGCGCGACAAGGCCAAGTCTTTCGTATCTTTCATTTTACTGGGCTTGCTGGTGATCAGCTTCGGCATCTGGGGGATCGGCGACATATTCCGCCGCGGCAACATGGGCGGCGACTGGGTGGCCAAAGTTGGCCCGATGAAGATTTCGCCCCAGGTTCTGGAAGGCGAATTTCGCAAGCAGGTGGCGCAGATGCGCTCGGTGCTGGGGCCTGATTTTTCCACCGCCAAAGCCAAAGAGGCCGGGCTGTTGCAGCGCGCGCTGGATCAAATCATCGGTTTGGCTGCGGTCGATCAGGAAGCGGCGCGGCTGGGACTGAATGTGGGCGCGGATCCCATTATCGCCTCGCTTCAACAAACGCCTGAGTTGCGTAATCCTGACGGCAGCTTCAACCGCGTATTCTTCCAGCGCGTGCTGGCCAGCCAGGGACTGAACGAAGCCACTTTTGTTGAACAGCAGAAAAAAATTCTGGCGCGCAATATTCTGGTGCGCAGCATGTCGTTGCCCATCACCGTGCCCGACGCGGCGGTAGAAGCCTTTGCCAAAGGCTCGGCCCAGCGCCGCGTGGCCGAGGTGGTGCGCGTGAATGCCGACGCGCTTTCGGTGCCCGCCCCGGGCGATGAAGCCTTACAATCCTTCTATAAAGATCATGCCGACGAATACAAAACCACCGAGCGCCGCAGCTTTACCGTGGTGCGTTTAAGCCCCGCCGACAATGCCAAAAGTGTCACGGTCACGGATGAAGACATCCAGACCGCCTATGAACAGGACCATTCCCAATTCGAACAGCCTGAAAAACGCGATATCGTGCAGGTCGTGGTGGATAGCGAAGCCAAGGCCAAGGCGCTGGCCGACGCCGCGCATAAGTCTGAGTTGTCGCACGTGGCGAAAGATGCCGGACTTGAATCGGTCTCGCTCGATCAAATGGCGCAGAAAGACCTGCCGGATGCCTTGGGCACGGCCGTGTTTCACCAAGGCGTGGCACAAATCGGCGGGCCGGTGCAGACCCATCTGGGATGGCATGTGTTCGTGGTAGAAAAAATCACTCCCGGGCGCAAGCAAGGCATGACCGAGGTAAAATCGGCGCTGCGTACTAAACTGCAAAACGATAAGGCCGCCGAAGGGCTGGTACAAACCGCCAACAAGATCGACGACATGCTGGCGGGCGGCAAAAGCCTGGAAGATATTGCCTCCACCTATGGGTTGAAGCTTGAAACCTATGAAAAGCGCGATGCTGCGGGGAACCCGGAATCGGGCAAGAACGAAGATAAGGGTTTAAGCCCTGAAATTCTGAAAGCCGCCTATGGCGAAAACGAGGGTGAAAACTCGCCGCTGATGGAAGCGAAGAACGAAGGCGGCTATGTGCTGGTGCGCACGAATAAAATTATTCCCTCGCATGTGGAAGACTTCGCCGCCCTGAAAGACCGCATCAAAACCGACTGGCAAAAAGCCGAGCGCGCCAAAAAAGCCGGAAAGATCGCCGAAAAAGTGGAAGAGCAGCTTAAAAAAGGCGCGGCATTAAGCGAAGTGTCGGGCGAAGCGTTGAGCAAAAGCACCTCGGAACCCGTGCGCGTGGATGACACCCAGCAATCCAGCGTGCCGCGCGAAGTTCTTTCGCCTCTGTTCAATCTGGGCAAGGGAGAGGTGGCGCGGATTACCACCGCTTCGGGCGATATTGTGGTGCGCGTGAAAAACGTTTTGCCCGCTAATGAGAAGGATATCGAAGCGCGCAAGAAAGCCGCGAAGGAAAATCTGGCCAAAACCTGGCTGGCCATGCATCTGGATGAATTGGATAAGGCCCTGCGCAAGGCATATACCGTGAAGGTGGACCAGCGCGTGCTGCAGAAGCTTTCCACGACCCAAGACTAAAATTATCCTGTCTTTCACAGGAAGCGCGTTTTCTGTAGTCTTTCCATTATGGAAATCCTTCCCTCCCCCGATCTTTTTACCGCCGTCTACCGCAAGGGCAAGGCGCAGGTGGTATGGGCCAGCCTGGTCAGCGACCTGGAAACGCCCATTTCCGCCTATCTGAAGCTGGCGGGTGGTGCACCCAATAGCTTTCTGCTGGAATCGGTGGTGAGCGGCGAGAAGAAAGACCGTTATTCCTTCATCGGCGTGCGGCCGGACCTGCTGTGGCGGTGCCGGCGCGCCGGCAGCTTCATTAACCGCACGGCGCTAAGTGACCCGGAAAATTTCCAGAAGCAAAAAGCCGCGCCGCTGGACGAGCTGCGCAAGCTGGTGGAAGAATGCCGCATCGATCTGCCCGAAGGCTTCCCGCCCATTCCCATCAGCGCGGGACTGTTTGGTTATTTGGGTTACGACATGGTGCGGCACATTGAGCGCATCCCCGACACCAAGCCCGACGCGCTAGGCCTGGACGATGCCATTTTAATTCGCCCCGGTCTGATGGCCGTGTTCGACGCGATTGATAATCGCATTACCTTGATCACGCCGGTTTATCCCGACGGCAAAACCGATGCCGCCCAGGCCCTGCGCCAGGCGCAAGAGGTGCTGGAAGACGCGGTAAAACGCCTGAAACAGCCGCTGAATGAGGCTCCTGCCCCCGCCGCCGTGCCGCCAAAAGATTTTGAAAAACAGGTGAAGTCCAACACCACCGTGGGGCAGTTCTGCGACATGGTGAAAAAGGCCAAGGAATATATTTTCGCCGGGGATGTTTTTCAGGTGGTGCTGTCGCAACGTTTTTCGGTGCCGTTCCCCCTGCCGCCTTTCGCGCTATATCGCAGTTTGCGGCGGCTGAACCCCTCGCCCTTCCTGTTCTTTCTGGACTTCGGTGATTTTCAGCTGGTGGGCTCCAGCCCGGAAATTCTGGTGCGGTTGCGCGAGGGTAAGGTCACCATCCGCCCCATCGCCGGCACGCGCCCGCGCCATCAAAGCAATCGCACGGATAAAGAGTTGGCCGCCGATCTGCTGG
>JACQAB010000087.1 GCA_016195205.1 Pseudomonadota bacterium | reverse complement strand
CAAAAGCTTCCCGCTGTTTCTGAAAGAATGCGAGTTCCGCTTCAACTACGGCTCACACCGCCAGCAACTATTTACTTTAACCAAATGGTGCTTTACTTAAGGCTTATCTACGACAGCCCCTAATCTAAAGCCAGCTCCATGGACTCATCCGACAACACCCCCGAAACGGATTCTTCCGGCCTGACGCATGCCGAAAATTACGGTGCGAGCACGCCGCGTTTTATTCTGCCCGTAGCCGCCATCGGGCTGGTCATCACCTTCGGGTTATTCTGGCTGATCCAACTTTTCGGGCAATGGTATGTGCGCATGCAGCTCGCCGATCTGACTCACAGCATGGTCGAGCCGGTGCAGGAGCTGGCTCTGCGCAAGGTAGGCTTTCCCCGCTTCGCGGAAGGCCTGGTCGCCAACCCGGCCAGCGACGAAGCTATGCTAATCAAGCTGTTCACCCCACCCTGTGAGCAGGCGGCGTTCTTTTCCTGCGTGCTGCTACAGGGTGACAAGCCGGTGTTTCTTGGCAGAACCCCGAAAAACATCGAGTGGCCGAAAAACCGCGACGACTGGAACACACTGGCGCTGGGCGCGGAATGGCTGAACCAGGACGTGGCCCTGCTGCCCGACACTTCCGGCAAGAAACCGGGCGCGGGCATTCTTATCTTTGGCTCGAAGCCTTTCACGCGCAAGGCGCCGCTGACCGGCATTCATGTGCTGGGCCTGCTGGATACCGGCGCGATGCTGAACGAAATGAAAAGCCTGATGAGCCTGGGGGACATCGACCAGATCGAGCTTTTCACCACGCCCAAACACCGGCGCTTGGCTTTCGTCGAGGCCTATGAGGAAAGCGAGGTAGGTTTTTTCCCGCTGATCCGCGGCGACACCGACTGGCGGCTGGGCAATCTGCTGCTAACGCTGCGCTATGGCGCCTCACCGCAAAAATTTCTGCTCTGGGTTATCGTGCTGCCCTATGTGGCGCTGGCCCTGGGGCTGCTGCTGATTTCGCTGGTGATCTTCCATTTCTGGCGGGCCTGGCAACGCGAGCAGGAAGTGCATGGCCTCGCCCAGTCGCTCACTAAAACCGTGGGCGAGTTGGAACAGCGCATCGTCGAGGGCGAGTTGATGTCGGCGGCCCTGCGTGAAAGCGAGCGCAAATACCGCGCCATTTTCGAAAACGCGTCCATCGGTATCTGCCAGATCTCTTCGCGCAACGAATGGATCAACGCCAACCGCACCCTGGCCACCCTGCTGGGTTATCATGACGTGGTCGAGTTGCTGGCGGGGCAACCCGACTTCCATGGAAGGCTGTTTCTCGAGCCCGCCGCGCGCGCCGAATGGATCCGTGGCATGCTGGACCAGGGCTTGGTGCGCGATTTCGAAGCGGCGCTGATCCGCCGCGACGGCGAGGTCATCTGGGTGTCCATCAACAGCCACGCGGTGCGTTCCGACAGCGGGCATCTGCTGCATTTCGAAGCCACCTTCAGCGACATCACCGAACGCCGCCGCACCCAGCGCGCGCTGATCTCCGCCAAGGAACAGGCCGATTACGCCAACCGCTCGAAGTCCGAATTCCTCGCCAATATGAGCCACGAGTTGCGCACGCCGCTGAACGCCATCATCGGCTTTTCCGAAATCATCAAGGACGAACTGTTCGGCAAGGTCGCCACGCCGCAATATGTGGAATACGCCAAGGATATTTATGACTCGGGAGAATTACTCCTGACCCTGATCAACGACATCCTCGACATGTCGAAAATCGAGGCTGGCAAGCGCGATCTTTCCGAAAGCGTGATCAACGTCAACCGCGTGCTGCAGGCCTGTTTGCGCCTGGTGGCGGCGCGCGCCAAGGCCAGCAAGCAGAAGCTGGACATTCACCTCCCGCGCGACTTCCCCGACCTGCGCGGCGAGGAAAAGGCAGTGAAGCAGATTCTGGTCAACCTGCTCACCAACGCCATCAAATTCACGCCCGAGGGCGGCGAGATCACCGTGCAGGGACATATTTCCGGCGCGGGCGAAATGGTGCTGTCGGTCGTCGACACCGGCATCGGTATCGCCAAAGAGCATATCCCCGTCGTGCTGGCGCCCTTTGGCCAGATTGAATCATCGCTGTCGCGCAAGAACCAGGGAACAGGCCTTGGCTTGCCGCTGACCAAGGCACTGGTCGAACTGCACGAAGGCACCCTGACCATCGATTCCGCGGTGGGCGTGGGCACCACGGTCACCGTCACCTTTCCCGCCTCGCGGGTGTTGCAGCAGGTTTTGTGAGGCCCTAGGCCTTAGGCACGAGGCCCTAGGAAAAATTGAAACCTCTCATCGCCTTCCTATACAATCCAAGCGAATCATTTTTTCCTAATGCCTAGGGCCTCGTGCCTGGGGCCTCCTTCATGAACTGGTCCGAACCCGCCTTTGTCCTCAGCTTCCGCGCCCATGGCGAATGGGACGCGCGCGTCAGCGTATTCTCTAAAAACCAGGGGCGTTATGCCGGCCTCGTGAAGGGCGGGCAATCTTCGCGCCATAAAAACCAGTGGCAGCCGGGGCATCTGGTCAACGCCACCTGGCGCGCCAGGTTGTTCGAGCATCTGGGAACTTGCACCGGCGAGGCGCTACGCGATTATTCGGCCGGCATTTTGCATTTGCCGCTGGCGCTGGCTGCCCTGTCATCCGCCTGCGCGCTGATTGAATGCGCCACCCCCGAGCGCATGGCCCTGCCTGCCTTGTATGACGCGCTGGCCGGATTGCTGCCGCTGGATGAAGGCGCCGATGACCTCGCCCGCTATGTGCGCTTCGAAGGCGAGGTGCTGAAGGCGCTGGGTTACGGGCTTGATCTTTCCAGCTGCGCGCTTACCGCCACCACCCGCGATCTGGTGTATATCAGCCCCAAAACCGGCCGCGCCGTGAACAAGGACGCCGCCGCGCCCTGGGCACACCAACTGTTGCCCCTGCCGCGCTTCCTGCGCGAGGCGGTGATGCCGGAATTCAGCCAGGTGTGCGAAGGCTTAAGCGTCACCGGCTATTTTCTGGAACGCCATGTATTCCCGAATCTTGGCGCGGGCGCGCTGCAGGCGGTGACGGCGCGTCGGCAAAGGCTGCTGGATCTGGCGGAAGCCAGGACCAAAACTTCCGGCGCTTCCGAAGTAGCCTGAGTTCAGATACCGTCGCCCGGAGAAACCGTGACATGCAATTTCACCGGCTTGCGTTTTCCGTTCTTACCGATCACTTTGCATTTCAGGTTGCTGATCCGCACCAGCGATCCGTTTTTCAGTTCGTGATTGATAAAATTCTCCAATCTTTCCTGCGCATGGAGGCCTTTCTGCGCCATGACGACGTTTTTATGGATCCGCTCCGGGTCGGCGTCCATCGCGTCGGTGGTAAGGGCGCCAAAACCACGCAGGGTGGCCGAACAAACGACGCTTTCGCTGTTTTTCACGAAATTCGCCAGCGCCTCCTGCGCCTTGGCGCGGCCCGAATCGTCGGTGTTATGCCCTTTCGGGGTTTCGGGATACATAAAAGGCGGAGAGTTGTCCGGCAATTTGCCGGACAGGCCGGTCGAATTTGGTTTTTTGCCTTTTAACGCCATGATCATTCCAAAAAATATATTTAAATCCGCGCCCCGAGCTTGAAGGGAATGGTAATGGATTTCATGTTTCCCTTCTGGTCCACGTCAAAGCATTTCACCCGGGTGGCGCGGTAGGCGCCGACATTCAATTCGTTGCGGATCAGATCGGCCATTCTTTGCCGCGCGCGCGGACCGGAATAACCCAACATTGCCTTCATCGCATGCTTATGACCGAAATCGGGATCGCCCATGGAGTCTTTTAATCCGAAAACTTCCGCCTCCACCGAGCACACCTTGGCCCTGCTTCTTTTGATGAATTTGGCAAACTCTTTCTGCGCGTTTTCGAGGGATTCCCGGTAATCGACGCCGTGCCGTCCGGAGCTGTTGCCGTAGGCGTCGGTGATTTCCCCACGGCCACGCAGCTCGAGATAGGTAAGATAATGCCCGGCTCCCGCTTTGCTGTCGGAGGTTTCCTTGCCCGCTTTCTTCTTGCTTGCCATGCCTGATCTTAATTGAATCGCCGTTAATATTCGTTTAATGATTGAGCCATGAAGCGTTCGAATCTGGCCATCGTTCCCGCCAATATTTCCGAAAAGCCGTTCGCCGCGTTGCTGGGTGAGCGGTACCTGGCCTATGCGCTGTCCACCATCACCGCGCGCTCTTTGCCCGATGTGCGTGACGGCCTCAAGCCCGTGCACCGCCGTTTGCTGTTCGCGATGAGCGAGCTGCGGCTTGATCCGAACCTGCCGCCCAAAAAATCGGCGCGCGTGGTGGGCGACGTGATCGGTAAATTCCACCCGCATGGTGACGTGGCGGTGTATGAGGCCCTCGTGCGCCTGGCGCAGGATTTTTCGGTGCGCTATCCCCTCATCGAAGGGCAGGGCAATTTCGGCAATATCGACGGCGATAACGCCGCCGCCATGCGCTATACCGAGGCGCGTTTGACGGAAGTGTACGACGGCGGCGGGAATGAGCCCACCGTGCTGCCGGCGGCCTTTCCCAATCTTCTGGCGAATGGCGCCAGCGGCATCGCCGTGGGCATGGCCACCAGCATTCCGCCGCATAATATTTCTGAAATCTGCGATGCGCTGATCCACCTCATCCATTTTCCGCAATCGACCTTCGACAAATTGCTGGGCTTCATGCCGGGCCCCGATTTTCCCACCGGCGGAATTATTGTTGAGGAAGCCGCCGCGATCAAGGAAGCCTATCGCACCGGGCGCGGAACCTTACGCCTGCGCGCGCGCTGGGATACCGAGGAAGCGGCGCGTGGTGTCTATCAAATCATTGTCACCGAAATTCCCTATCAGGTTCAGAAAAGCCGATTGATTGAAAAAATCGCCGAGCTCATCAATGCGCGTAAATTACCCTTGCTTGATGACGTGCGCGATGAATCCACCGAAGACATCCGCC
>JACQAB010000062.1 GCA_016195205.1 Pseudomonadota bacterium | reverse complement strand
TCTTCCGCCAGGCGCGACAGATGCACCAGGGCAACGGCGCAGGCATTCACGTAATCCAGCACGAAATCACGATCGGATACGGCATCCAGCGAGTTGGCCGAGGGACGGGCAAAGCCCAACTCCTGCGCCGTTTGGTTACGGTCAATGGGCCAGGGCGTGCCGGCCAGCGCGGCGCTGCCCAACGGGCATTCGTTCATGCGCGCGCGGGCGGCTTTCACCCGGTCGCGGTCGCGGCCCAGCATTTCCACATAGGCCAGAAGGTGATGGGCAAAGCTGACCGGTTGCGCGGGCTGAAAATGCGTAAGGCCGGGCATCACCGTGTTCACATGCTTTTCCGCCTGGGCGATCAGCGCTTTTTGCAGGGCCTGAAGCTTCGTTTCCAGAAAATCGAGCGCATCGCGCGTGCATGGGCGATCGAGCCCTTGATGTCGTGCAACGCCAGCTTCTGATCAAAGGCGATGGAAGCGTTAATCGCGCTCATGATCGCCGAGGGCCCCGCGCCAAAACGCCCGCCCCACAGGGCATTGCGCGCCGCCTTGCTTTCCGTTTTACTGCTGCCGTCTTTGGCCATGGCCCAAGCCTTTATTCTTAACGTTGTCCATTTTATGCAGAGAAGCCCCAAGCTTGCAATTCTTCTTGTCCTGACGGTGCTTTTTGCAGGGCCCACCCAGGCGCAGGCGCCGGGCGGAGAACTGCATCCGCCCCGTGGATTCATGCTGCTTTCCGCCGCCCGCCCGGCGGGCGAACAGCGTTTCCTTGATCAGAAAGGCGGCACGGTGAATTTAAGCGCGTTTCAGGGGCGCGTGGTGCTGCTTAGTCTTTGGGCGACCTGGTGCCCTTCCTGCCGTCAGGAAATGATGTCACTCGACATGCTGCAGAACCTTTTGGGGTCCGAAGGGCTTACGGTGCTGCCCATTTCGGTGGACCGGCGGGGTCTGGCGGTGGTGGCGCCTTTTTACCGTGAGAACGAGTTGCGCACCCTGCCCATGTTTTTTGACCCGGCCCAGAAAGTGCCCAAGGGGCTGCAGGTCTCCGGATTGCCCACGGCGCTGATCATCAGCCGCGACGGCTGGGAGATCGGACGCGTTTCCGGCTGGCGTAACTGGATGGATCCGCAGATGGTGATCTTTCTGCGTAGCCTTCTCCAGAAACCATAATGTCAGGCTCGCGCCTTTATTCTTAACCTCGCCCCTTTTATGCAGAGAAAGGCCAAGCTTGGAATTCTTTTTGTCCTAACGGTGCTTTTTATACTGGCCGCCTGCGCGCAGGACGCCGGCGGAAGACCGCAATCCCCTCCCGGTTTTTTCCTGCGCTCCACCCCGCGTCCCATGCCCGAGTCCAGCATTGTCGATCAAAACGGCGCCGTGGCGCGCCTTGACGCTTTCAAAGGCCGGTTTGTGCTGGTCGATGTGTGGGCCACCTGGTGTGTGCCCTGCCGTATTGAACTACCTATGCTTGAAAGCCTGCAAAAGCTTCTGGGTCCAGAAGGCCTAACGGTGTTGCCTGTTTCGGTCGACAAAAAAGACATAACCGGTGTCATGACTTTTTACCGCCAGAACAACTTTCGGGCGCTGCCCATGCTTTTCGATCCCGATTTCAGGACAGCGGAAACCTTGCGGGTAGCGGTTCTGCCCACGGCCATTCTCGTTAACCGCCATGGCCAGGAAATCGGCCGTGTCGTCAGCGGGCGCGGCTGGTCGAGTCCGGAAGTGATCGCTTTTCTGCGCGATCTTTTGAAAAGACCATAAAGTTTAAGCCGCGGGCGGCGGTGGCGGGGTGTTAATGGTCTGCGTGTTGCCCGAAATAGTCTGGTTCACCGACAGAATTTTATCCGGCGTGATCGTCAGATAAACCATGGAAAGCGTCGTCAGGCCCGTGGCGTCGGTTTGCGCGCTGTTGACCACGCCATAGGTCGTGGTGGTGGCCGTTACTGCCGTGCCGTCGGCGCGGGTAGGCGTGACCTTCACGGTATAAAGCCCGTCGGGCATCACCGTGCCGGCGTCGTTGGTACCGTCCCAGGTGACCTGATGCTTGCCCAGCGAGGTTTGGCCCGTGGTGTGGCGTACCAGATTACCGCCGGAATCCAGAACATCGATATTGACGGTGTCAGCCGGGCCCGAAAGCGAATAAGTGAACGCCGCCTCGTGGTTGACCAGCGGCATTTGGTCGCCGCTGATTTCGGCGATCTTGCCAAGGTAGCTAAGAGCTTGCTGCGCCGCGCCGGCTTTCTGCAACCCGATCAGGCTTTGCAGGTTGGTGTTGGCCTTGATCTGCTGTTCGACGCTGGCGAATTGCACCAGCTGGTTGGTGAACTGCGCCGAATCCATCGGCGAAAGTGGATCCTGATTTTTCAGCTGGGTGGTCAGCAGTTTCAGGAAGGTAGTGTAGTCCTGTGAGATCGCAGATAGCGGATCACCCGTGGTCGGAGTGTTAGAAGTGGAAGAACCTGTGGGGCTGATGGTCATCTTCGACTCCTTAGATCGTTAAATCCACGCGTCCCGGGGCCACCGCGTAGGCGCTGACTTGGGAGACTTCATCGACGGAAGGTGTTTTTTCGGGCCAGCGCTTCCAGGCGGGCGTGTCGGAAGAATCATTGGCCTGTCCTTGCGCTTGGCCTTCTTCGCGCAGGTTGAAGCTGAGGGATCCGGCGTCAGTTTGCAGGCCGGCCTGCTCCAGAACTTTTTCCAGTGCGCGCGAGTCTTTCTGCAGCAGGTCATAGGTGGCGGGGTTGTCGGCCGTGACGGTGGCACGCACCAGCCCGTCCTGGTTGATTTCAAGGCGGATATCGACCTTGCCCAGATCGGCCGGATGCAACTGCAAGTCAAAGCGGTCGATGCCGGCCCGGGCCATGCGCGCCAGGGTCACACCTACTTGCTCGGAGGGTGGAAGATTGGCCAGGCCGCGTGGCGCGCGCACCAGCTGAATATTCGCGGCGTTTTCCAGACTGCCGGAGGTGCCTTGCGCAAGCCCGACGCTGCCCATGCCTTCAATTACTCCCGTGCCCACGGCTTTCGCCGCTGGGGAAGGGGAACCGCCGCCGGAACCGGCAGGGGCAGGAGCAGAGAAGCCCAAAAGGGCATTCACACGGCTTCCGGCGGCGGGGGGGGCTGTTAAACCATTTGTCGTATCGGTTTGAACTTCCGTTTTTTCAGCGGGCGCGGGGGAGGAAACAGGCTGCTCGCGGGATTCTTTTTTGGTTTCGATCCAGTCTTTCATCAGCAGATGAAAATCTTCCGGCTTTTGGCCGGTACCGGCCAGGCTTTGCGCCGGGGGCAGGTCGCTGTTGGGCTGGTGTTTTGCTTCTTCGGACGCAGGAAGATCGGTGCCGGGTTTTTTCAATTCGATTTGCAGCGGCGTGGAATCTGCGCCGATTTCTTCGGGTGCAGCGGTGACCTCGGCTACGGGTTTTTTTCCTGCCGTTTCATGACCAATTCCAGGATTTGCGCGAAACGAAAGCAGGCCGGTTAGCGCGGTCTCGCCGGCAGCAGCGGTCTGCTCCTTTCCTTCATCGATATTCTCTTTGCATGCGCTTGTGGATTCGGTGCTTTGCGCGGTCACCGCCAGGCCAAGCGCCAGCTTGAAGCTGTCATTGGCTTGCTGGGTGGCAGGATCGGCGTCGGCCATATCCTGTATATCGGCGGGAATTTCCTGCGTATCGGTCGTCTCGCTGACGGCGACTTCTGGCGTGGTGGTGCATTCTTCGGCATCATTGGAAGCTAGGGGCTGCGAGTCATCGGTTTGGGACGGCTTCTTTTCCGCTTTTTTGGATTCAGCCTTGGGATGCGGCGCCGAGGTGTTGTCGCTGGCCACGGTTTTATCGTCATCCGCGGCGTGGTCTTCCTTGTCAGGCTTTGAAACCTTGTGTTCATGCCAGGGGTGCATGCGCGGGGTGGGCTGATCGCTGTTGGAATCAATTTCACGCGTGGCCGGTTTTTGCCGCTCAGGCTTATCGGCCTGAATATTGGCAAAGATTTGCGCAAAGGCATCGCCTGAAGCGTCCAGTCCAAGGCCACTTTTTTCAAGTTGCGCGCGCCGCGCCATCCAAGAGCTCTGTTCAAGCTCAGGCGCCTGGGGGCGGGGGGTGGAAACGGCTTCGGAGGCCATGCTCAAATTATCCTTTCCGGCCTTGCAGGTTTTGCCGGATTCTCAACACACCATGCAGCGCACATGCCAAAAGCTTTAAGGATTTCAAAAAGGCGGAAATACTGTGTCATTTAAACCTTCCGGTTAACGGCTATGGGACGCATCACGCCTTTTTCGGCGGCCGACAGCACGGCCTGCGAGGAATAATTGCTTTCTTTGTGCAACTCCTTGCGGATCTCTTCCATCATGGTCTGCAAAAGCCGGTCGGTAGAGGCTTCGGCCAGGCGCAGCGCTTCGGCATTGCGCTGGGTGACGGCTTCCAGTTTTTGCCCGGCGATCGTCAGGCTTTCGCGTTCCTGGGGGTTCAGCGTGGATTTGCCCGGCCCTTCGCCCAAGGCTTTGAGCGAGTTCTGGTAATTCAGGGTCAGTTCCTGCTTGCGGCGCAGGATTTCGGGATGGCGGCCATAATCGCGTTTTTCCAGCAGGCCCACTTCGTCTTCCAGCACGCCGCTTAGGTCACTTACGATAAGCAGCAATTTTCCTGAAAGGCTGGGCCCTCCTTCACTAAAGCTACGGAGGGTCTTTTGAGCGAACTCGCCCGCCGAAGCTTTAGTGTAGGCGGGCTGGGTATGGGCCTGCGGCGTCATGCCTGGCCTCCCTGCATCCGGATCATCTCGGCTTTCACCTGGTTGCTGATGCCTAAACCGCCGGTTTTGGCCAGGGTTTTTCCGTATTCATTGACCAGCATCGAACGAAAGGTTTCCTCGGCATAACCGCCGTCAAACATGCCGTCGGCTTCCAGCCCCGACCACATTGGCGACAGCATCTGCGACAGGAACATGGATTCAAAATCCTGTGCCACGGCGCCCACGTTTTTGCCGTGTATTTTCGGTTTCTGTGCCAGGGCCGCCTGGGCGGCGCCGTCCATGGCGTTGGCAAGGGTGGCGGAAGGAAGAAAATCAACCATCAGATGACCTCGATCTCGGCCTGCAAGGCACCCGCGGCCTTGATGGATTGCAGAATAGTGATCATGTCG
>JACQAB010000061.1 GCA_016195205.1 Pseudomonadota bacterium | reverse complement strand
CTGCTGGTCGTCGCGCCCGCAGACACGGAAAATGCCGGGGCCGCCTTCGTCGGTGAGTTTCGGATTGGTGGCGCTGGGCGAGATCAGCACCGCTTTTTCTTCCAATACCACCTTCGAGGCCGGAATGGCCGAGGCCGAGCAGAACGGCCCGACGATAAACTTCACGCCCTTACTGATCAGCTGATTGGCGGCGGTGACCGATTGCTTCGGATCGCAGGCGTCATCCAGAATTTCCAGATGCAGTTTTTGTCCCAGCAAACCGCCCGTGGCATTCACGTCATCCACCGCCTGTTGCGTGCCGTGGCGCAGCTGCTCGCCGAAGGTGGCTTCGGCGCCCGACAGCGGGCCGATCAGGCCAATGGTAATGTCGGCATGGGCGGGTAAAGCGAATGCCAATAAGAAAAGAACCCCTGCAACAAACTTTCTCATGATTCACTCCCGTTAAATAAGAAACACCCTCATCCCCGCGAAAGCGGGGATCCATCTCTCGGCTTGGCCCTGGATTCCGGCTTACGCCGAAATGAGGTTAGGAAACTTTCCTTCCCACTTCGCCTTCCAGATAGGCCGCGCGCACCGAAGGCTCGTTCAGCAATTGCTGGCCGCTGCCTTCCAGCGCGATCTGCCCGTTGACCATTACATAACCGCGATGCGCCAATTTTAAGGCGGCGCGTGCGTTCTGCTCAACCACAAAAAGCGTAAGCCCGTCGCAGTTTAGCCCCGCCAGCGTGGCGAAGATCTGCTTCACCACCAGCGGCGCCAGGCCCAGCGAGGGTTCATCCAGCAGCAACAGCCGCGGGCGACTCATCAGCGCGCGGGAAAGGGCCAGCATCTGCTGCTCCCCGCCCGACAATGTGCCGGCCATCTGGCTTTGCCGTTCTTTCAGGCGCGGGAAAAGCGTGTAAGCCTTTTCCAGATCGGCGGCAAAATTTTTGGGCGGCTGGAAATAAGCCCCCATCTGCAGATTTTCCAAAACACTCAGGCGCGGGAAAATACGGCGGCCTTCCGGCACATGGGCGATGCCAAGGCGCATGATGGCGTCGGTTTCCAGCGCGGTGATATCGCGGCCCTCGAACAGGATGCGCCCTTCGCGCGGACGCGGATTGCCGCACAGCGTCATCAGCAGCGTGGTTTTACCCGCGCCATTGGCGCCGATCAGCGTGGCGATTTTGCTCTCTTCCACGCGCAACGACACGCCACGCAGCACATCCACCGGGCCGTAAGAGGCATGAACGTTCTCGATTTCAAGCATCGTCGTCCTCGCCCAGATAGGCTTTGATGACTTCCGGGCTGTTGCGCACGTCTTCGGCGGTGCCCTCGGCGATTTTCTGGCCGTGATCCAGCACAATCACATGGTCCGATATTCCCATCACCACGCTCATGTCATGTTCAATCAGCAGCACGCTGCGCTGGTGTTCATCGCGCAGCTTTTGCAAAAACTGGGCAAGCCCGGCGGATTCCTTGGGGTTCAGCCCCGCCGCCGGTTCGTCCAGGCACAAAAGTTGCGGCTCCATGCACAAGGCGCGGGCAATTTCCACGCGCCGCTGCACGCCATAGGGCAGGCTGCCCGCGGCGTCATTGGCATGCGGCAAGATGCCCAGTTGTGACAACCAAAAACGGGCCTTTTCAATCGCCGCCCGTTCCGCCTTCTGCCAGCGCGGCAAGCCCAACAGCCCCGCCAGAGTAAAGCCCGAAGCTTGCATCAGCGCGCGGTGCTGCGCG
This sequence comes from Pseudomonadota bacterium, assembly GCA_016195205.1. Taxonomy (GTDB): domain Bacteria; phylum Pseudomonadota; class Alphaproteobacteria; order UBA9219; family RGZA01; genus JACQAB01. The sequence continues at coordinate 1,405 of JACQAB010000061.1, read as the reverse complement.
GCCAGCAGATTTTCCAGCACGCTTAAACGGCGGAATAGCCGGATGTTCTGAAACGTGCGCGCAAGGCCGGCACGGTGCGCTATCTGATGCGGCGCCAGCCTGGCCAAATCAATTTTCCGGTCTTCATAATAAGCCGTGATGCTTCCGCCGCTGGGGCGATAAAAGCCGGTCAGGCAATTGAACACCGTGGTTTTGCCCGCGCCGTTCGGGCCGATCAGCGCGGTGATGCGCCTGGCCTGGATTTCGAAATCAACGCTGTCCACCGCCAGCAACCCGCCGAAGCGTTTGGACAATCCCGCCACTTTAAGAAGAGTATGAGAAGAAGACATGCAACCGGTTTGATAAGGTTTCTTAACCATAAGATTAGGGGGATATTTCCACACGCGCTATCCTTCATCCAAAGGGAAACGGCGGTTTTAACGCGCCGTTTACCGCGATTTCACCGGTTGTTAATCCGGCGGGCATAGGATCGGCGGGTATTTTGATTCCTCGTATTCCCCTTCAGGAGATACTCATGACCCGCTCGGTTATAGGCCTTATGGTTTTCGCGTTGCTGATGCTTTTTCAGGCCGGTCCGGCTTTTGCACGCACGCATCATCATGCTTCGCATCCGGTCAAAACTTACACCGCGCACAGCAGCCGGGCCCTGCAGATGCAGAGACAGCTGGCCAATCTGGGTCACTACACCGGCCCGCTGGACGGCCTTGTCGGCCCGCTGACGCGCCAGGCGCTGATGGATTTCCAGCGCGAGAAGGGTTTGTATGTCAGCGGCATCGCCACGAAGCAAACGCTGGCCCTGCTGAACACCCCGAAGAAAGAAATGGAAGCCACTCCGGTGGCAGCCATGAATCGTCAGCCTTTCGCGCTGCCGATTGCCTATTTCGCCAATCCGTGGACGGCTAAGCCGGAATGGCTGCCGAAGAACTAACGGGCTAACTTAACCGCCCGCTCCGCCAGGCGAACCAAGCCGCGCGAATTTTATAAGAGCCTCGCTTTTCCAGCGGGGAGCAGGCTGGAGGCGCATGGGCCGGCCGGGATAAACCACGGTTTCGCCACGCTTAATAACCAACGGCCAGCCGGTTGCCCTTTGTAAGTCTGGAACTTCGTGCGGATGGGCAGGTGTAATGCTGGCCGCGGTGGCCAGAGCCAGCCCGGCGGCGGCGGCTATAATTCCTGTGGCAGTGCCAACTCTCATTTTTTTCTCCGTCTGAATAAAAACCCGCGGCAATGTAGCGGTTTCAATCTTTGCTGGCAAGACCTTCCACGCCATAGAATTTTTCGCCGATTTTTATATTCTCGTGGCCATGCTCGCGGCGGCGCTTGTTGGTGTCGCGCAGGGAATAGATGCAGCCGCAATATTCCTGCTGGTAAAACTCTTCCCGCTTGGAAGTGTCGATCATGCGCT
>JACQAB010000005.1 GCA_016195205.1 Pseudomonadota bacterium | reverse complement strand
TTTTCTTGGCGAGTTGGGCCAAACGCTCGCCCACCGCATAGGCCGTGGCCCCGCCAATGCCGCTGTCGACCTCGTCAAACACCAGCGTGGTGGCTTCATCGGCCGAAAGGCACAGGCGCAGGGCCAGCATGAAGCGGGCCAGCTCCCCGCCCGAGGCGGTTTTGTGCAGCGGCGAGGGCGGCATGCCCGGATTCAGGCTGGCCAGAAACGTGGCGCGCGTGATGCCGGAAGGTCCGGCCTGTTCCACAGGAATTTTTTCGATCTGAATCGACAACCGCGTGTTTTCCAGCTTCAGGGGCGGAAGTTCCTTGCGCACGGCGGCTTCCAGCCTTGTGGCCGCCTTTTCGCGCTGCTCGTGAATGGCCCCCGCGCGCTTTTCCCAGGCGGCGCGGGATTTTTGCGCCTGCTCTTCCAGTTTTTTAAGGGAGCCCGCGCCGTCTTCAATCAACTTTGCCTGTTCAGCAAAGCGTTGCAGCAGGGCAGGCAGGTCTTCCGGCTGGCATTGGTATTTACGCGCGGCGGCGCGCAGGGCAAAAAGCCGTTCTTCGGCTTTTTCAAGGCTGGCGGCGTCAAAATCATCACCACGCAGCAGGGATTCCAGCGCCCCGGCCGCTTCCGCCAAGCCGTCTTCGGCGCGTGAAAGCGTTTCCAGCACGGAATTCAGCAGATCGGGCGATTTTTCGGCGGCGCGGTTTAAAATGCGGCGTACCTGCGCGGTTTTGGCCAGCGCACCTTCTTCCTGCAGCCCGGCATGGGCGGCCTGTAGCGCCTCGATGACCCGTTCCTTCTGTTGCAGGCGCGTGCGCTTTTCGGAAAGCACCAAAGCTTCGCCTGCCGCGGGATTCAGTTTTTCCAGTTCATCCAGCGAGGCGCGGATGTCTTCGGCGCGGCGTTGCGCCGCCATGGCATCGCCCCTGGCCGCCTCCAGCGTTTTCTGCGCCTCGCGCCAGGCCGAAAAAAGCTGGCCCAGTGCCTGCACGTCTTTCTCGCATCCGGCATATTGATCCAGCAGATGCAAATGCGTTTCGCGGTTCAGCAACCCATGAGCCTCGAACTGGCCGTGGATGTCAAACAACGCTTCGCCCAGCTTTTTAAGCGAACTCACCGCCACCGGCTGATCGTTGATAAAAGCGCGGCTGCGGCCGTCTTTGCCGATCACCCGGCGCAGCAGCCATTCGCCGTCTTCACCGCATTCCAGTTCCTGCAAAATCTCCTGCGCCGGGTGGGAGGGCGCGAGGTTAAAGGAAAGCGTCACGCTGGCCTGATCGGCGCCGGGGCGCACAAAGCCCGCATCGCCCCGCGCGCCAAGCGCCATGCCCAACGAGTCCAGCAAAATGGATTTGCCTGCGCCCGTTTCCCCGCTCAGCACCAAAAGGCCTGCCGGCACGTCGATATCCAGCTTGTCAATCAGAAGAAAGTTACGGATGGAAAGCTGCGTGAGCATGAGGAAGACCCTGCCCCGCTATCCCTTGAAGACCTTGGAGATCCAGCTGCCATCATCGGTCTGTGGCGCCAAATTCTGCTTGGTCAGCAGCGCATAGCTTTCCTTATACCAAGGACTGGAAGGGAAGTTATAGCCCAGCACCGCCGCCACGGCCTGCGCCTCGCGCGGAATACCAAGGGCCAGATATACTTCCACCAGCCGTGCCATGGCCTCGGCCACCTGACTGGTGGTCTGGAAGTCGGTCACCACCTTGCGGAAGCGGCCCAGCGCCGCGATATAAAGCTTCTGGCGCTGGTAATAGCGGCCGATTTCCAGCTCTTTTCCGGCCAGATGGTCGCGCGTGAGCGAGATTTTAAGCGCCGCGTCGCGCGCATAGGCCGTGCCGGGGAAGCGTTTAGTGACGTCCTGCAGGTCTTGCATAGCCTTGGACGTGTCGGACTGGTCACGGCCCACATCGCTGATTTGTTCATAATGGCACAAGGCGCGCAGGTAATAGGCATAGGCAATGTCGTTATGCCCCGGATGCAACTCGATAAAACGATCCAGCGTGCCGATGGCTTCGGCGTATTTGTACGCCTGATAATTGGCATAGGCCGCCATCAGCTGCGCGCGCGAGGCCCATTCGGAATAGGGATGCTGGCGCTCCACCTCGTCGAACTGGCGCGCAGCTTCGGGATAATCCTTTTCCTTCATGGATTTCAGCGCGCCGTTATAGAGGTCGTCCACCGGCCTTTCGACATAGGGCTTGTTGTCGCTGCTGTCGGCGCAGGCGCTAAGCAAGGCCAGCGCCAGCAGGGCGGGCAGGGCCGCGCGGAAAAGGATTCTGAAAGGCATGCCTTCTTATAGCACACCAGATGGCGGGCGGCGGAAGCGGGAAAAATGCCAAAAAACGGCCGCAATCCCTTATTTCACAGGGAAAGGGGAACCCTAATCCATCGTGAATTAGCAAGCCTTAGCTTACTCTGAACGCTTACCCGGGAGCGGGTTAAGTTTATACAACCCAGTGGCACATCTCCGCGTTCAACCATTATCTCCTTCAGAATAGCCACTGGCTTTCCCGACTCTGTTACGAGATTGCAGGATAAACGATCGCCTTGTCTCAATTGCTCTGTGACGCGGTCAGCTATGAAAGAAAAACGGAAGCCTAATTCTGTGATGTCAGCCTTGACAATCGGACCATACTTTTTAACATGTTGTCCTACAGTTAAGATTATCGGCTTGGTCGAAGTTTTAGGTTTCATCGCATTTTCTTTGGAAAACTTCTAACCAGACAAATCATTCAGGGCATGGCCCGAACGGTTGCCGGTGAAGCGGCCCAAAACCACCGCTCCGGCCAGTGACAGATCGCCAATGGCGTCCAGCAGCTTGTGGCGGGCTAACTCGTTCGGGAAGCGATAGCCTTCGGGGTTGGCCACCTGCCCCTGGGCGTTGATCAGAATGGCGTTGTCCATGGTGCAGCCCAGGGTCAGCCCCTTGCGGCGCAGGGCCTCAATATCGGGCTCAAAACCAAAGGTGCGAGCGCCGGCCACTTCCTCGGCGAAGTCTTGTTCGCCAAAATCAAAGGCAAAGCTTTGCTCGCCCACTTGATGCTGCGGATAGGCGATGGTGATGTGGAAAGAGGCGGTGGATGCTGGCTCGAGCCGGGCAAAAGCATCGCCACGGCGCACTTCGATAGGGCGGGTGATCTTCAAAAAACGGCGCGGGGCCTTCACCGAACGAATGCCGGCTTCTTCGATCAAATTCATGAAAAAGGCGGAAGCGCCATCCATCAGCGGCACTTCGGGGCCGTCCAGCACGATGCGGGCGTTGTCGATGCCGCTGGCATACAGCGCGGCCATGATGTGTTCAATCGTGCGCACCTCGGCGCCCTGGGCGTTCACGATCTGCGTGCAAAGTGGGGTGACCTGAACAAGGTTCCAAAGGGCGGGAATAAGGTTGTGCCGGGAAAGGTCGCTGCGCTCAAAAACAATGCCGCTATCGGCCGGGGCGGGTTGCAGGACAAGGCTCACATACTGGCCGCCATGCGTGCCAGAGCCTGAACAACTCACCGCGCGCGCCAAAGTTTTTTGCGCATGCGAAAGCAGGGAAGCGGGCAAAGGCTCAAAATCGCGTGGCACTTCTTGGAACCCTTTGATGGATGAGGCGTTTTCGCCGGGGTGGGACCTATTTAATAGCACCGCCAAGCTCCTCCCCGTATTCACGGGTCACAACGCCATATTACAGAAAATAATCTAATAATATCAAATGATTGGCGGCTTAATCCAAAGTGATTGGGCCTGCCACATTATGTGGAGTCAGAGGGGGCGCGTGGGATGTGTAGTTAGTTAGATTGCCGCCGCAGGAAGGCGGGGATATCCAGCTTCTCTTCCTCGGACGACAAGCCCGGGCGATCCGCCGGGTCGATGCCACCTAGGCGTGGTTGCGCTGCCAGCGTGCTTTCTGCCGGCTGTGGATGCGGAGGAGCTGCCGGACGCGATTGCGCGCGTCCCTGGGCAAATCCAGCCAGCCGTTCAAACAAAGAACTGGAGCGTTTTTGGTTCTGTTTTTCCTGCTCGGCCTGGATGAAATCGGCTTGCTGCACGGCAAGCGTTTGTTCGGGCGTGGGAAGCGGTTCCGGGTTTCCTCCCGATTGAACCGATTGCGCGCGGTTCAACAGATCTTCCAGCGCGGCGCTTTGCGAAGGCGCCTGGGCCGGCGTGCGGCCTGCGCCGCTGATACCAAAGCCCGATATGTTTTCCAGTCCCATGCGCGCCGCGGCGGCGGAAGGCGTGGACGCATCCTGTTTCGGTGCAGTGCGCCCGGCGCTTTGCTGGGCCGTGGCCGGGGCCACAAAGCCCGGATTAAACGAAGGCATGGGGCGCGGCGCCGGCGCTGCGGCCAGCCTGTTTTCCACGATTTTCAGCATGGGCGGTGCAGCCCGCTCGCTGCTCAGTTGCGTGAAGCCGCGCGGCGCCTGTTCTGCCGCCAGGTCGATTCCGGTAGCCACCACCGACACGCGCATTTTGCCGTCCATTTTTTCGTCGAAGGTAGAACCGAAGATAATGTTGGCGTCGGGATCCACTTCCTCGCGGATGCGGTTGGCGGCTTCGTCCACTTCGAACAGCGTCATGTCATAGCCGCCGGTGATGTTGATCAGCACGCCGCGCGCGCCCTTCATCGACACATCGTCCAGGAGCGGATTGGCGATGGCGGCTTCGGCCGCTTGGACCGAGCGTTTTTCGCCACTGGCCTCGCCGGTGCCCATCATGGCCTTGCCCATCTCGCTCATCACCGAGCGGATATCGGCGAAGTCAAGGTTGATCAGTCCCGGCATCACCATCAAATCGGTTACACCACGCACGCCGGAATGCAGTACTTCGTCGGCCAGACGGAAGGCATCGGCGAAGGTAGTGCGCTCATTGGCAATGCGGAAAAGGTTCTGATTAGGGATGATAATCAGGGTGTCCACATATTGCTGCAGCTCGGCAATGCCGGATTCCGCCATGCGCATGCGGTGCGCGCCCTCGAAATGAAAAGGCTTGGTGACCACACCTACGGTAAGAATGCCCTGCTCGCGGGCCATGCGCGCCACCACGGGCGCCGCGCCCGTTCCCGTGCCGCCACCCATGCCGGCGGTGATAAAGGCCATGTGCGTGCCCTCCAGGCAGGCTCCGATTTCGTCGATCTGTTCCTCGGCGGCAGCACGGCCCACTTCCGGCTTTGCGCCCGCGCCCAGGCCACGCGTGAGGTTAAGGCCAAGCTGAATCTTGCGTTCCGCCAGATTGCCGTTCAGTGCTTGAGAGTCCGTATTGGCGACGATGAAATCCACCCCTTCCAGGCTGGCGCGGATCATGTTGTTGACGGCGTTGCCACCCGCGCCGCCCACGCCGAACACGGTGATCCGCGGGCGAAGCTGGTTTTGCATTTCAGGAACGGAAAGCTGAATGGCCATAAGAAATCCTGCGGTTTTCGATGGAAAAACGATCCTTCAGGACTACTCCCCGGATTCGATTCGAGGCAAGGCAAATCAGGGCGAAACCGGAACAAACCTTCTATTTAGCCTTATAAAACGCCATAAGTGATTCAAACTTAACGTTTATGGACCCCAGAAAAGCCGACGGCTGGCCACCGACATTTTGCACCACATTTTCACGCCGCAAAAAAGCTTTTCTGACAGCCGTTCAGGGAGCTGGGCGGAAGAACGGCCCAGACTTTGCATCAGATCGTCTTTGGCCGTTTCCAGCCAGGTGACGCAGGTTTTCGAGGCGGGAATATCTGAAATATTGAATGCAGAAAGGAATGGAAAGCAACGGCCCTTTTCCCTGGCCGCGTATGAGAAAGTGAACATCCCGACAAATTTTTCAACCCCATGCCTGAAAAAAGCGTTTCGAAGCCTTTCATATTCTTCCCAGCTCAGGACATTCTTTTCTGTGGGGT
>JACQAB010000060.1 GCA_016195205.1 Pseudomonadota bacterium | reverse complement strand
CCTGCTTACGATGCCGAAGTACCGGTGGTGATTGCCGATGTGTTCCGCGAATTGCAGATTGGGGCGTTCACGATTGAGGTTTCGAATAGGAAGATTTTGAAGGGATGTATGGATAGCATCGGAATAAAAAGCGCCGAAGATAAAGCCACTGTGCTTAGAGAAATTGATAAGGCCGACAAAATTGGATGGGCAGAAGTCTATAAAAATCTTATTGCAAAAATAGGGTCCAGCGGAGCTCAATTGGAAGGACTCATCAAATATATAGAAGAAATTCATGGCAATGAAGAAAGGATCAAAAAATGGCCTAAAATGTATCTCAGCAGCGGAGAGACAGTAGAGGGCCTGAAAGAAATCGAACTATTGTTATCCATGACCACCGACATGGGCGCAGGGGATGTCATCCGCTTCAATCCGGCCATCACCCGCGGGCTCGATTACTACACCGGCACGGTGTATGAAACCTTTTTGAACGAGCATAAGAATTTTGGCAGCATCTGCTCGGGCGGGCGGTATGACAACCTGGCCAGCCATTACACCAAATCAAAACTGCCGGGCGTGGGCATTTCCATCGGCGCCACGCGGCTGTTCGAGCAGATGCGCCAGGCCGGCATGGTGAAGGAAAGCGCCAGTTCCGTGCAGGTGCTGATCTGCTTCATGGACAAGGCGCTGGAGGCCGACACGCGCAAAATCGCCACCACGCTGCGCCAGGCGGGCATCCGCACCGCGCTGTATCTGGAAGAGGCCAAGCTGGAAAAGCAGATTAAATACGCCGACCGCAGCGGCATTCCCTATGTGCTGATCATGGGCGAAGATGAAAAGAAGCGTGAAGTGGCGGCACTGCGGAACCTTAAAACCCGCGAACAGAAAGACATTCCGCTGGCCAACCTGGGCGCGGAAGTTAAAAAGCTATTTTAGATTTTAGACATCCCCGTGAAAGCGGGGATCCAGTTTGTTTCTTATGCAATTAGTTCGCCTTCGTTCTTCGAACTTCGGCGTGACAGCCTGCGCCATGGAGAGGGTTGGCTTGTCGAGCCGTAGCTCGCGAAACAAGCGAGGGCTGGTGGACCAAAGAGGGGATTTATGGCTGTCCCCTACTCTAGAAAGCGAAAAATTTACAGAATATGACGTCTCTGCGCAGGTAATCAGAGAGGTCTGACACGCAAGATCGTTCCTGATCCGATACCCACTTCCGCATGCACATGTTCTTGATGATGCAACGTTAAGAGCAGTTCACGGGTGATCTTGTAGCTTTTGCCGTCAATGGAAATATCGTACCATCCCGGCGAGTGCGTGCCGCGATGGTAGGATGCCTCTCCGGTGACACCCTCGACGATCCGGTGTGGCAGCAAATAATCGCCGATCAGATACCATGACATCAACCCGCTCAGTCCCAGAGAGAATATCAGGAGCAGTGTTAATTTCGTGAGACTTTGGGGTTTTGCAACTGCTTGTGCTCGGACGCGCCCCAGTATGGCTTTGGCGGAGTAAGAGTCTTCTGCTTTATCACTGTCGTTGTTGTCCGAATATGCATTTGTCTGACGGCGTATCCACAGCTTATAAATCACCAGAGCTGTCATGAGATATCCCCAGAAGGCGAGCGTCAGACGTTGATAGAACAGGAGATCGACTGAATACTCCGCCAGAAACAAAGTCGGCACCATCGGCACAAAAAAGAGCAGAGAAGCGATGATCTGGATTGTCGTTTGTAACCTACCCGGCGGCAGCTTGCGCCATGCGAAAGCCGCCGCCATGCCCAGAAGCAGGCAGGGTATAAAAATGTCGGCAACAAACTGTGCAAAGACTAAGCTTGACATGTAAAACTTATTCTGAGCATCGCGCGTAAATAATGAAACATCTTTGTAGCGCTCTCTGTAGAAAAAACCAGAGAAGTGACTTGGGGGACAGATAACTCTTTGAGAATCTTAGGATTGGTGGACCTGATCGGGATCGAACCGACGACCTCGTCATTGCGAACGACGCGCTCTCCCAGCTGAGCTACAGGCCCTTAACGCCGCTTGGTTGTATGGCGTGGGGTCTTCTGCTGTCAAGGAAGTCGCCGGATTAAGCGGGCACGAGGTGATTAATCGCCCTAATCGGATAGCCGGGCAGGCCTCTTACACGGTCGGCCAGATAACCTCTTTTAACTTCCCCGCCACCGCGTCCGCCTACTACCACAAAGCCACTGTAAACGACTCTTGGTTCCAGCGCGGGTTTCGCTTCGTCCGGCGTCATATCACTACTCATAACACTTTACCTCGATCGTTGTTTCACGGGCGGTTTCTTGCTGCCGCCCTTTTGAGAGCGGCCTAACAAACACAAACCATTTACCCACACAAGCGCTAAACACGGTTTGTGACGTGCGCTTGCCAAAAAACCCCTGGTTTGCAACATTGTTGCCATTATTCACCGCTGTGGAGGCTGTCTTGTACTCACTTTTCTACGTCACCGACATGCTGCTGGGCTTCCTGGAATTCATGATGGTGGCTTATGGCATCGTCAGCCTGCTGGTGTTTTTCGGCATCCTGAAACCTTATGGCCGCATCACCTCCCTCATCTGGATGAATATGCAGGGGCTGTTCGAGCCGCTGCTGCGCCCTATCCGCCGCTTCGCGCCGCCGCTGCGCGGCTTCGACTGGTCGTTCCTGATTTTATATCTGGTCATCATTCTGGTACGCAGCCTGCTGCGCGAATATGGGCCGCTGGGCCATCCGGTGGCGATTTCCGTGGGTGCGGCATGAGCGCCGTGTTGCTGGACGGCAAGGCGCTGGCGGCAAAGCTGCGCGAAGATATCGGCTGGGAAGTTCAGAAACTCAAGCAGGAACGCAACATTGTGCCAGGCCTGGGCGTGGTGCTGGTAGGGAACAACCCGGCCAGCGAAGTTTACGTGCGCAACAAGGAAAAAGCGGTGAAGGATGCCGACATGGCCTCGTTCCCGCACCATCTGCCCGCTACCACCACGCAGGCTGAATTGCTGCGCGTGATTTATGACATGAACCGCAATGAAAAAGTTCACGGCATTCTGGTGCAGCTGCCCCTGCCCAAGGGCATCAACGCCGAGACGGTGCTGGAAGCGGTGGACCCCGCCAAGGATGTCGATGGCTTTCACCCGTTGAACGCCGGCAAGCTGGCCATTGGCCGGCCCACGCTGGTGCCCTGCACGCCGCAGGGCTGCATTCATTTAATCAAACAAGCCAAGGAAGACCTTACCGGCCTGCATGCCGTGGTGGTGGGCCGCTCGAACATCGTCGGCAAGCCGGTGGCGCAGCTGCTGCTGGCCGAAAACTGCACGGTGACCATCGCCCATTCCAAAACGCGTGATTTGAACCTGATGTGCAAGCGCGCCGACATCCTGGTGGCCGCCGTGGGCCAGCCCGAGATGATAAGGGGCGACTGGGTCAAGCCCGGCGCGATTGTGATTGATGTGGGCATCAACCGCGTCGAGGCCGGCGAAGGCAAAACCCGCCTGGTGGGCGACGTGGATTTCGAAAACGCCAGGGAAATTGCCGGCTTCATCACGCCCGTGCCCGGCGGCGTGGGGCCGATGACGATTGCCTGCCTGCTGCAGAATACGCTTAAAGCCGCGTCGAATTAAGCCGGCGGATTTGACGTGGCCGGGGGAGGAAATCCAATCGGCCGGATGCCCGTATTCTCGGGCAAGTTCAAACGCTTCAACTGTTCCAGGGTTGCGCGCTGAGTCTCGAGCGTTTGATGGGTCATGACTTCGATCTTCCCATCGGGATGGGTTACGACAATCGAACCCGGGGCGCTTTTGGCCTTGTTGAATTTTGCATACAGTTCTTCATATCCCTGATCGGAAGAATTCGCCGTTCTTCCACAATCCCCGGGGTGATTGGGAGAAAAAAAGATGGAACGATCGGGACTGTACCGGAAAGCTTCATGATGCGTGTCTCTTTGAAAAGACGCCATGCCACGCTCCTTTTAAAGGCAGAACGCGCATTATAAGCGCCACATCACAACAGTTCGTTAATGATGCGGAACACGCTGAAGGCGGCTATTTCTTCTTCGCCATCGCCAGCAAGCGCAGGCGCAGCGCATTAAGCTTAATAAAGCCCTGCGCGTCGGGTTGTTCGTAAACGCTGTCTTCCTCGAACGTCACGTGGCTGAGCGAGTAAAGCGAGTTGGGCGATTTGCGCCCGCAAACGATGGTGTTGCCCTTATACAGCTTCAGCCGCACGGTGCCGTTCACGGATGCCTGGGTGTGGTCAATCAGCACCTGCAGCGCCTCGCGCTCAGGCGCAAACCAATAGCCGAAGTAAATGAGTTCGGCATAACGGGGCATCAGCTCGTCTTTCAAATGCGCCGCGCCGCGATCGAGGGTGATGCTTTCGATGG
>JACQAB010000004.1 GCA_016195205.1 Pseudomonadota bacterium | reverse complement strand
GACTTCAAACTGTCCGACCACGCGCGCGCCCGCGAAAGGCCCTGACATTACTTCGGCAAGAATGGGTCCCGGTATGTCGGAATTGGCTTCGACCAGCAATTGCGCATAAGCGATAGTGCCTGCGGCAACAATCATCCGGCCGGCTCCTCCCCCCGTGGTCTTCTCATTGCCTTCATGCTTCATCAGCGTGGAAGGATCGATCACCTGCACCAGACGAATCCCGCCGGGACGCCAGGCATCGAAAAGCTGGGTCATCTGCTGCTGCATCTTCGCCATCAGATCACCGTCGACCAATTCCACCGGCTCCTGACTGGGGGCCGTGGTCACCATGTTCTCGGGCGGAATATTGGGGCGGAACTCGGCCAGCGGGTCGTATTGCGATTCCTTGTCTTCCGGGCCCAGGCCTGCGGTATTTACATCCCCCGACACCGGCGTGGGTAGGGCGCTGGTGCCAGCCTTGACGGCTTCGTCGGCGCGTCTCTTCGAAGCATCGTTTACCGCTTCCACATAGGCCGGGGGCGCTTTGCTGCCGGGGACCGCCATAACCCCTGGCACACCCCCCACGGTGATGCCGGCACGGTCACCATGATTACCGCCCATCAGCAGGCCAATAATCGCCGCGGACAAAGCGCCCGCACCGATAATAAGGACAAAGAGCTTAAAAAGCGGGCTGCCGCGCCAGGCCGCCGCCAGATTGCTGGCCATGCCTGGCTTCTTGGCCGAAGGCGGCGGCATATTTGCGTCCTGAAAATCCTCGTCGAAATCGTCGGGTGGCTGATGGGTCATCCGTTAGTCTTCCTTCTGCGCAATAACGCGGGCGCGGATCAGGGCGCCGCCATCCGACATCAACAGCACGGGTGTTTCGTTCAACTCATATACCGTGGTGCCATCCGCCGAGGAAACGCTGGCATCCCAGCTGGGGCTCAGCATGGCCAACGGCGTGCGCACAAACATGCGGTCGTTGATGGTCCAGGCAATGGTGCGGGCATCGGCTCCGGCCAGACGAATGCGCTTGGCATCGGGCGGCGGAGAGTTGTCCAGGAAGGACATGATCAAGGCCGAACCGGCCTGCAACTGGCGCCGTTCGATTAAAGACAGCTTGGCATTGGGCCCCAGGCGCGGTACGCGCCCGTCAAAGCGGTAATCCACCGTGCTGCCGCCGGCGGCCAGCTTGAAGATGATCGGTGTGGAAAGATCCTGAAGGATCAGGGAAAGATTGCCGTAACCGAAACGCGTCAGCGGCATGATGCGCACCACATGGGTGCCTCCATTGCCCGCGCCCGTTTTGGTGACTTCAAAATTTCCGCCGACGCCCAGGTCGATGATCGGCCAGGGCTGGCCCGTGGCATCAAGAATGGTGATGGTAGTCACATAACCCGAAGCGACGTTCACCGTCGGCGGATCGCCGCCGGGTTCAAGCTGAAGGGTTTTGATGCGCACCTGGCCGCGTGGCTGACCGGCAGCCGGCGGCACGGAAGATTTCTGCGTCCGTTCATAGCGGCCCATCACATCGCGCACTTCATTCGGGCCCAGGGGAACCAGGCCTTCGTAGGCGCGTTCAAACGTGTCGGAAAGCCGCTTGCGCTGGCGGTCATAGTAATTCTGCTCGGCCTCGGTACGCACGGCATTCTGCAGGGTTTGATCGGGCAAAGGCGTGGGCGCAGGCGGCATGAACGCCGAAGGAGGAATAGAGGTACTGGGCGGCGGCGGCATGGCCGCGGAAGACGAAGATGAAGAAGGCGGAATGGCCGTGGGCGGAGGCGGCGCGGCTGTAGCCGACGGCGAAGCCGTGGGCAAGGGTCCACTTGAACCCGGCGGCGGCAGATCGGAGGAAGAAGAGGACAGTGGGGCCGGGGCACTGGCTTCGCTGGCTCCTCCGCCGACAGGCCCCAAAGGAAGCGGCATGGTGGAAGAACTGCCCGCGCTATCGCTTGAAGGAGCGGCGGGATTGGCGGCATCTTCTGCGAAAGCGATGGAAGCGCCCGCCAGAATTCCCGCACACAAAAGTCCTGCGCAAAGTGGACGCGCGAATAAGAATGCGATCCTGAAAGGGGGAGGCCGAATCATGAGTTCCTCCACTAGAATCTTGTTTCAGAATCGCGTCAATCCCTTGATTCTGTTTTTCTTATCCCTGCGACACGAAACGGACAGAGAGACTCGATTTTGGCTTATAGCGACTCAATTTTGGCTTATTGATCCATCGCCCAGCCCTGCCGAACGCCAAGCCCGCCCGCCAACTCTTCCCAGCCGTCAATGGCCACCCCTTCCGGATGCTCAAGGGTAGAGGCCCGCACCAGGGTCAGCTGCAGAATTGAACGCTTATGGGCAACTTTGTCGCCAGCCTGATAGGTGGTGACAATCGGCACCTGGGTTACCCAGCGGTCGCGGTGATACACCATGCCCTCTGACACAATCACCGCGCCATGCGTGGCAATGGCGGTCAGCACCTGCTGATAGCGTTTGATCTTCTCCAATCTTCCATATTGCAGATAGGCCTTGGCAAAACGCTGCCAGGCGTCATTCGTGAAAAGATGGCGCGCGCTTAGCAGACGCTCGTCGGCGTTGTTGAAACCGAACGTCAGCACTTCCGTAACGATGTTCATCGTCATGTTGAGGATGGCGGTATGCGTCAGGTTCGGCTCGTCCAGGGGATACATCAGGTAAGGGGCATGCGCATAAGGCTGCGCCAGGCGGTGCCCGCTGCGATCCAGGCCCGCGGTCGGCAAGCCTTCATGATCCAGAATGATGAGGTGGTAAAAAGTCTGCGTAGCAAAAGCCACCGAGACCAGAATGGTGGCGCCCAGCAGAATGGCCAGCAGATAGCTTTGCGCTTCCACCAGCCCTCTGAAAAACTTGGTCATTTGCGGAGTAGCGCGCGGTTCGTCCTGCGTGGCCGCGAACAGAATTTTGGTGATGTTGTCGACCGACAGGCGGGTGGTCGCGTTCGACGTGGCGGTGGCGGCGTCGAGTTCGACTTCCTCGGTTTCCGCCGCTTCTGTTTTTTTATCTGCTTTCGCTTTGGATTCCGGTTTCGCCTTGGGATTTGTTTTCGAAGGCTTGGTCATCGCGTCAGGGGCGGGCGGAAGCGGTCGTTGTCCTGGCCGATAATCCACTGGCCAAAGGCGATCCCATCGGGAATTTCAAGGAAGTTTACGCGGTCGACACGCACCTGCAACACGCCGCGCACAGGCTGCGGCGCATCCTGCCCGTCATAGACGATGCTGATCGGCATACTTAAGTACCAGGAATAGGTGCCGTTCTTGCCGATGCCTTTCTTCAGCACCTGCGGCGCGCCCTCGATTTTCAGCTGGCTGACCAGCTTCTTTTCCTCGATCGCCTCGATCAAGCGGGAATCTTTTAGCGCGTTCTGGAAATCCAGGCGGCCGGTTTGCGTAAAGCGCGGATTCACCTCGTCCAGATGCGTGCGGTAATTCAAATAGTCCATCTGCATGACTTCGCGCGCGGTCTTGGCCGTCCAGGTAATGACCTGGTCGTCGGCGAAATAGGGTTCGTCCACCGGCTCGATCGGCATGATGCGGCCGTCGACGTTGGTGGCGAAGAACACGTGCTTCACATTGGCCGTGAGCACCAGGATGATGATGATGGTGATCAGGGTGATGATCGCCGCGCCCTGCACCAGCGCCACTTTCAAAAGGCCGCGATAGCCGTCCCGGTAAAAACTGTTCCGGATCATCACGGTTTGGATGGCGTCGCGCTGGTTCATGATAAGGTTCGCAGGTGCGGAGGTTCGGAGGTGCGAAGTTTTTGACTCCGAACCTTCGAACCTTCGAACCCCTAAACTTAATTTAAGATTGTTTACGAACGCTTAAGCGTTCCATTCTGCCCAGGGAAAGCGGGGGTTTAGCTGCCACTTTCCACATTCGCGTCAGGCAGCCCCGCCGCCGAGCGGTATTCCGGAGAATCCTTGCAGCTTTGGCAAATACGGTTGTGGCGGCCGTGGCTTTGGAAACGGGTCAGGCACATCAGGCAAATACGGTGCGAAATCGCCGGTGGCGTGGTTTGCATTTGCCCCGAAAGCCGCGCCATATTCCGCAGATTGGCCTGGTTCATCTCCTCGTATGAAAGCTTCTTCGGCTTTCTTCCGGGAGCAAAACGGCGTTGCAAGCCAAGACGCGCCGCGCGGGTCATTACCGCCGCCACCGAGCGGTTTAAAACTTCGGCAATGGCTTCGGGCTTTTCGCCCTTTTGCCAAAGCACGGTGAGTTGCTCGTCCTGCTCGGTCCATGAAGGCATGCCAAGCGTGGGCGAAGTATTGCGAAAGCCGCCATCATCGGGCTTATCTGAATCGGCTGGTGCTACCATTTTTACCCGCAATAGTTTCGTGGACTAATTTCAGCTTATAACCTTCCTGAAATTAATTGAAAGTAAAATCTGATGGATTCTCTTCGCCCGTGATAATATAAGCAACACAGGCCTTATTGCTTCTTTAAGGGTTGAAGCGTTAACGATAAGGCCTCACCCGTTAACCGGGAGCCCCCATGGCCATCACCGCCGGTCACGACAGCCTTAAAACCCGCCGCGCTCTAACCCTGGGCAGCGCCTCTTACGACTACTTCAGCCTGAAGGCCGCCGAGAAACAGCTGGGCGATGTGTCGCGCCTGCCGTTCAGCCTGAAAATCCTTCTGGAAAACCTGCTGCGGTTTGAGAACGGCAGCACCGTGACGGTGGAAGACATTCAATCCCTGGCGCAATGGCTGAAAGACAAAAAAAGCGACCGCGAAATTGCCTATAAGCCCTCGCGCGTGCTGATGCAGGATTTCACCGGTGTCCCCGCGGTGGTGGACCTGGCCGCGATGCGCGAGGCGGTGAAAAAATTCGGCGGCGGGCCGCAAAAAGTGAACCCGCTTTGCGCCGTGGATCTGGTCATCGACCATTCGGTGATGGTGGACCGTTTTGGTTCGAAAGAAGCTTTCGGCTTTAACGTGAAGCGCGAGTTTGAACGCAATGGCGAGCGTTACGCCTTTCTGCGCTGGGGCGCGCAGGCGTTTGACAATTTCCGCGTCGTGCCGCCGGGCACCGGCATCTGCCATCAGGTGAACCTTGAGTATCTGTCGCAGACCGTGTGGACGCGCAAAGACAAGGACAGCAAGGGCAAGGCTTGCGAGGTCGCGTTCCCCGACACGCTGGTCGGCACGGACTCGCACACCACGATGGTCAACGGCTTGAGCGTGCTCGGCTGGGGCGTGGGCGGTATCGAGGCAGAGGCCGCGATGCTCGGCCAACCGATCTCCATGCTCATTC
>JACQAB010000003.1 GCA_016195205.1 Pseudomonadota bacterium | reverse complement strand
GCCACGAGCGTGCCGCCAAGAACGGCGCCGCTGTCACTTCCATCGGGCCTTGCGGAAATGGTCAGGCGTGGGGTATCCGCGCAGGTAAGCTGTCCTTGAACAGAAATTCTTTTTTCCTGCGCCAGGGCCGAAGCTGGAGAAGCCGCTGCCAGCGCTGCTAAAACCCAAAGCCATTTGTTGTTTCGAGAATTCATTTTCTGCCTATCAGGTAAGAACAATCACGGACAGCAATGTGCCATGCGCACTTTCACGGCGCAAGGTGGCGCGGCGATAGCTGAAAAAGCGGCTTTCGTCGCTGCAGGTATCGAAGCCGATGGAGTGGGTTTCTTTCAGGCCGTTAACTTTTAGTCGCTTCACGACATAGCCGGGAAGATCAAACAAAAAATGTCCTTCACGGGAAGATTTTTTGAAGAAGCCTTCATTCGCCACATCCTGCTTTAAAAATGGCGCGGGGAATTCATGGCCCACTTCATAGGAATTCTGCTGAATGCAGGGGCCGATCACGGCGCGGATGTTTTCGGCGCGCGCGCCCAGCTTTTCCATGGCGGCGACGGTGTTTTCCAGCATGCCGTCCACCGCCCCCCGCCAGCCGGCATGCGCCGCGCCAATGACTTTCGCTTTTGCGTCGAAAAACAGCACCGGCGCGCAATCGGCGGTTTTGATGCCAAGCGCCACGCCTTTTTCGCGTGTCACCATGGCGTCAGCCTGGGGTTTCTGGTCGCGCGTCCAGGCTTTGGTAACCGGTATGACAATGGTGGAATGAATTTGGTGGCAGGAAAGCAGATGTGCGGCCTGCATGGCCTGCGCCGTGCGGTTTAAATTTTCGTCCACGTTTTTGGGATCGTCTTTCGAGCTTTCACCGCAATTCAGCGAGACGAACAAACCTTCGCTTACGCCGCCCTCGCGCGTGAAAAACCCGTGACGGATTTTTTTATCGTTCAGGGCGGGGTGGGTAAGGAAGGGTGGAAGAGATTCAGGCATGATTTTCCAATGTCATCCCGGCCGACCCCGGACTTGATCCGAGGGAGAGCCGGGATCCCATTTTATTTTGTTTATGGAAAAAAACCAAATGGGATCCCGGATAACCGCTTTGCGGTTTCCGGGATGACAAAACCCTAGAATCCTAACAAAGGCGGCAGGGAAGGGTGCGCCACGCAGAAAACCTTGAACAGAATACCCATCTGGTTGGCGGAAAGCAGGCGCTCAAGGCCGGTGTCAATTTTTTCCAACTGGTCGGGCCGGGCCTTGTCTTTCAGCATTTTCACCCGGTGCAGGATGCCGCAATGAAGCAGGAAGTCGCGCTGTACCCGCAACGGGTAAGCCTTCAGCTCCATGGCTTCACCGATACGCCGCAGCGCGCCAAAATCCACATAGGCGGTGATGTCGGCCTCGCCCGGGTCTTCCAGCAGCACGGCAGGCTTCTTGGCGCGGATGGCCTGCACGGTGTCGGCCGTCAGCGGCCCTTCATAGCCGTAATCCACCACTAGCGCCGCGCCGCCCTGCTTGCCCAGATGCACGAAAAGTTTTCCCATCCAGTTCAGAACATCCATGCTGATTTCCGCGCAGGCGCCAATGGGGGCCGTGGCATAGGCCGGGTTTTCAAATATTTTCTTATCATCTCCGCATAGGGGCCGGGTGCTTAGGGCCAGCTTGCCCTTTTCTTCCTTTACCACTTGTTCTTCCCACTGGCCCAGTTTGGTGCACAGGAAGCGGCGGATGGCGAAGGTATCCAGCAATTCATTGGCGAAGAAAATAACCGGCAGCGGCGGCAATTCGCTTAAATCCTCTACCCAGCTGACTTTATAATCCGCCAGTTTTTCGGCCTGCTTGCGGCGAAGCTCGGGGCTTTTTTCCACCAGAACCACTTGCGCGGCCTTGGCAAAGCCCGCCGATACTTTCACCGTGCGCAGCACGTCTTCCATCAGCGTGCCACGGCCCGGCCCGCCTTCGGCCAGAATAAACGAGACCGGCTCACCCATTTTCATCCAGGCATCCACGCACCACAGGGCGATCATTTCTCCGAACATCTGGCTTATTTCCGGCCCGGTGGTGAAATCGCCGTCTTGGCCCAGCGGATCGCGCGTGGTGTAATAGCCATGCGTGGGGTGGCGCATGCACCACTCCATATATTGCACGAAAGGCATGGGCCCCTTCGCCCGGATTTCCTCGCGGATAAGGGTTTCCAGCAGCGTCATGCGCGGGCGGTTTTCAGAGAGCGAAGAATAAGCCATAAGCCGAACAGCCCCATGGGAACGCAAGGATGGCAAGAAGCAAAAGCCCCTCCAGCCCCGCTTCATAAAGCTGGCTTGGATGACGCGGCAAAGGCCCGCCATGCGGAAACACCATGGCCCATGGAACATCAGACGCACGTCCGAACAATTCGCCGTTCACAAAATTCGCCAGGCGTCCGAAGAACAGCCCTATGGGCACCACGCACACCACGATGTCCATGAAAGCCAGGTAGGAAATCTTGTGCCTTTTGCAGAAGAACCAACAGCTCCCAATCACGCCCAGCGCCCCGCCGTGGAACGACATGCCGCCATGCCAGATTTCCAGCGCTTCCAGCGGGTGCTGCAGGTAATAAGGCCCATTATAGAACAGCACATAGCCCAGCCGCCCGCCGATAAGAATGCCGAAAACCAGCCAGCTTAAAACCTCGGTGTAAAGGTCGGGCGCGGGCCCGCGCGGGTTCGCCTTGGCCAAATGCTTGGCATACAACCAGCCTAGAATGACGCCGGCAATATAAGCCAGCGCGTACCAGCGGATCGCCAAGGGGCCGATCTGCAAAGCCACGGGGTCAAGGTGCGGAAAGGGCATGGATTTCCTTATAGAGAAAAAATATCTTTTGCGCATCTTTTGTTTACAATGAAGTTCTGCGTAAGGAGAAACCATGGACAGACGCGAACGTATTCTTGGCCGCCTGGGCAAGCTGGGCAGCGAGGCGCTGATCTCGGCCGCCAACCTGAAACGCGAGATTGAAACGTTGGGCTTGGATCGCCTGGAACGGTTGGCGAAGAAGCTGAAGCTGGCGCGCCGGGAAGAGCTTGAATCGATTCAGGCCTCCCTCAAGGAAGCGCGCGCGATTCAGGAACAGATTCATGCACGCCTGGGGAAAATTGAATTGAAACTGGGGATAACCATCCCGGCGCGTGTGCGTAAGACGGGCACCCGTGTAAAGAAGGGAAATTGAATCGGCTTAGAAAAGATCAAGCGATAGAGTCAAAAGAGTCACAGCCTGTTTCGAAACCTTGTTTAAGTTTCCCTTAAAACGGCGTGCCAAAAGAATCACAGTTTTGGCCGATGCGGCAAATCACCTCTTGCGCCCCTTGCGGCGAAGATTCCGGTTATGCGAGCCTCACAACCTGTTGCGTTGGCCCAGTCGCGCCGCGCTGTTTTACAAAACGCCCCGCCAGGTATTTTCAGGAGAACGCGTTCATGGTCGCCTTGCTTCAGGAAACAACCAAGCCGTCTCCTAACCCCCTCGATATGGTGGAAGAAATCGTTCAGGCCAATCAGTGGCACTTTGAACGCGCGCATGATGATGAGCTGGTGGTGGAGATGAGCGGCGCCTGGTGCCGCTACCGGATGTACTTCCTTTGGCAGCGCGACATCAGCGCTTTGCAGTTCACCTGCCAGTTCGACATGCGCGTGCCCGACGGGCGCGAAGCCGCGGCGTATGAGTTGATCGGCCTGGTGAACAACCGCCTTTGGTTCGGTCACTTCGACCTGTGCACCGAGGAAAAAACCCCCCTGTTCCGCTATACCAGCCTTTACCGCGGCAGCCACGGCCCCGCCCTGGAACAACTGGAAGACATGGTGGAAATAGCCCTGACCGAAAGTGAGCGGTTTTACCCCGCTTTCCAGTACGTCCTGTGGGGCGGCAAGAACGCCGAAGAGGCCATGACCGCCGCCATGCTGGACCCCGTGGGCCGGGCCTAGATCAACCCCCTTCCTTCTTCTATAGTCAGGACATGATCAGTGATCTTGTCCTTATCGGCTGCGGGCATATGGGCTCGGCGATGCTGGTGCCCTGGCTGGAGAAGAAAGCCGCCCGCAAAATCTGGGTGATTGAACCCAACCGCAACCCCCTGCACGAAGCCAGGGGCGCCACCTTCTGTGCCAGCGCGCGTGAGCTGCCCACGGCCTTCGACCCCGAAGTGATTGTTGTCGCCGTCAAGCCCCAGGGGCTGGAACAGGTTCTGGCCGATTATAAAAAATACGCCGGGCGCAGCCTGTTCCTGACCATCGCCGCCGGCCAGAAACTGGCCACCTATGAAAAGGTTTTGGGGGCTGAAACGCGGCTGGTGCGCGCCATGCCCAATCTGGCCGCCAAGGTGCGCGAAGCGGTCATTCTGCTGGTGGGCGGCAAAAACGCCTCGCCCGATGACCGGAAAAGGGCTGAATATCTTTTCTCCCAATTGGGAAAAACCTTTTGGGTAAACGATGAAGACCTGATCGATGTGGGCACGGTGCTTTCCGGCTGTGGCCCGGCTTATTTTTACCTGCTGGCTCATGTGATGGCCGAAAGCGGTGCGGCGCTGGGGCTGGAACCCGAGTTGGCGCAAAACCTGGCGCGGCAGACGCTGATTGGCTCTGCTGCTTTCGCACAGGAAGCCACGGCTTCCCTCGAAACGCTTTACCAAAGCGTGGCCGTGAAGGGCGGCATGACCGAAGCCGCGGTGACGGTGCTGCAGGAAAATCAAGGCCTGCAAAACCTTATGAAAAAAGCCCTGGATGCCGCCGTGGAGCGGGGCCGCAAACTTTCTTCTTGAACTACGGAAAGCCCACAATTATGTTCGTATCGATAGTGATACCATCTTGTCTTTTTTTAAAGGAGTTTTATAATGATCGGCCAGCCGCAAACGAAAGCCAGCGCGACGACAACGGGCATATCTGCCCAGCGTGTAGCCTATGAAATCGGACAATTGGTGGAGGGCGAAGGTATTTTTGCAGGGATTTGGGAACCCAAAGACCGACAGGGAAAATCGCTGAACAAGAAATTCGCCGTCTTTGCAGCGCCAGAGGATTTTACGGATTCATCGGGCAAGAAAATCCTGCTGACTTTTGAGGCTGCCGCCGATGAACTTGCCAAACGCAAGAACTGGCACGGCCATGATGGCGGCAACTATAAAAACGACACGGCGCTTTACAAGGCCCTCAAAGGCGGCAGCTATAAGGGCGAATGGTTTATTCCCACGCGCGACCTGCTGCTTGGCACCGATATTGACGGCAACAAGGTTCACGAAGAAAGCCTGTTTAAAAACAGGAATGAAGGCGACTTTGCCGGCACCTACACAACGCGAGAAAGTAGCTCCGACTTCGCCTTCTGGTACTGGTCGTCCTCGGAGCATCGTGACCATTCAGAGGGTGTCTGGTTTGGCCGCTTCTCGGACGGTGACGGCGGTTGGGTCAATAAGGACACCAACCGGCTCAGGTGCCGCCCGTGCCGTGTTGTGGAGTTAGTCATTTAATCATTTAATGATTTTCTCCGAAAATACGCTACATTTGTTCAATGCCGCGTAAAAAACAGCCAAAAACCACCGGGGAGCAGGGGATTTACCCCACGCTTTTCGCGCTGGTCGCGCGCGAGGGGTGGTGGACGCTAACGCTTCCCAAAATTGCCCGCGCGGCGAAAATTCCTTTGGCCGAATTGCTGAAAACCGCGCCCGATAAAAACGCGTTGCTGGCTGGCTTTGCCGCGCAGCTGGATCAGAAACTAGCGCAGGCCGAATTGGAAGAAGGCGACACGCTGAAAGAACGCTTGTTTGAAGTGATCATGCGGCGGTTTGAATTGATGCAGCCTTATCGCGCCGGGTTCTCGCGCCTGATGGAAGATTTAATCCGCAATCCCGCCGGGGCGCTTTGCCTGGGGCTGGAACTTTCGCCCGTGGCGCGGCGCTCGCTGCGGCTGGTGCTGGAACTGGCGGAATTCCCGGTGGCACGGCGCATGATCGAGCCCGCCATTCTTGGCCTGAAGCTGGTGATGCTTTACACCTTCCGCACCTGGAAAGACGATGCAAGCGCCGATCTTTCCCCCACCATGGCCGCGCTGGACCGCGCTCTTGACCGTTATCTTTCATTCCTGCGCCTTTCTTAGGCTGTCATCCCGGCCAAGGGCGCAAAGCGCCCGCGAGCCGGGATCCCATTTGGTTTTTCTAGAAAACAAAAATAAAATGGGATCCCGGATAGCCGCTTCCGCCTTCGCTGAAGCTTCGGCGGACAAGTCGCGGCTTCCGGGATGACAATGGAGAGAAGGATGCTCGAGAATCTTATCAGCTACGATGATTTCATGAAGGTCGATGTGCGCGTGGGCACCATTGTCGAGGCGCTGGATTTCCCCGAGGCGCGCAAGCCGGCCTATAAGCTGACCATCGATTTCGGGCCGGAAATCGGCTTGCGTAAGTCATCAGTGCAGATCACAAAACATTATAAGCTGTCGGAACTGGCGGGGCGGCAGGTGCTGGGCGTGGTGAATTTCCCGAAAAAGCAAATTGGCCCGTTCATGTCGGAATGCCTGACTTTGGGTGCGCCCGATAGCGAAGGGGCGGTGGTGCTTTTGAATATCGATAAGCCCGTGCCCAACGGCGCCAGGATGTTTTAACGGCTGGATGCCATTATTTTGCAACGTCATCCCAGCGAAAGCTGGGATCCAGAGCCGTTAAGACACAGCTTGTGGCCCTGGATGCCAGCTTATGCTGGCATGACGTGGATGGTTTTTGGCTCTAACTTCTTTCGCGTTCAACCGTAACCCCGCAGCTTTCCACCTCAGGAAAGATTTTCAGCTTTTCAATCCTGATCTTCACCTGCCGCACCTTGGCGTCTTCAAAGGCGGCTTCAGCCAGGGCTTCGGCCATCATTTCCAGCAGCGGGTAGTGTTTGGCCTGAATGATTTCCGTCATGCGCTGTTTATGCGTGGCATAGCAGATCACGTCCTCGATGCCGGAAAGCGCGCCGCCTTCTTCCTGAAACAGCGCGATATTCAGCCGCAACGCCTGTTTCTTCACCGCCTCATACGGGTGAATGCCCGTAAGGGCCCTGACCTTCCAGTTACGGATGAAAACACGGCGCAGGTTCATGAACGGCTCACAAAGGCAAACGGAAAACCACGCGCAACCCGCCGCGCGGGCTGTCTTCCAGCAGGATTTTCCCGCCGTGGTTATGCGCAATATCGCTGGCAATCGTTAAGCCCAGGCCCACGCCGCCGGTTTCGGGGTTGCGGGAATCTTCCAGCCGGGTAAAGGGGCGGAAAACCTCTTCGCGCCGTTCAGAGGGAATGCCGGGGCCGTTATCGTCAATCAAAATATCCACGAATTTCTGGCCGCGATACACGCCCAGCCACACGCTTTTGGCATAGCGCGCGGCATTGCCGATAAGATTGCCAAGGGCGCGGCGAATGGCCTGCGGCCGCAAGCCCATAATTACCGATTCAAAAGATTCAAAATGAATCGGCACGCCTTCATGTGTGCGCCGCGCCGTGCTGGTGACTTCTTCCAACAGGCTTTCAAGGTCAATCGCCATCGGCTCTTCGGTGTCTTCGCCGCGCGCGAAGGCCAGATAGGCCTCCACCATCGTGGTCATTTCCTGCACGTCGGCTTTCAACTCGGTAATTTCGGGTGTTTCGCGCATGAGGGCCAGTTGCAGCTTCATGCGCGTCAACGGCGTGCGCAGATCATGCGAAACGCCGTTCAGCATGGCGGTGCGCTGAGTGATCTGGCGGCGGAGGCGGTCACGCATGATGATCAGGTTTACGGCGGCCTGACGCACTTCGCGCGCGCCTTCGGGTTTAAAGTGCGGCACATCCAGCCCTTTGCCAATCCGGTCGGCGGCATCGGCCAACCGGCGGATGGGGCGGATCTGGTTGCGCATGAACAGAATGGCAATCAGCGACAGCAGGGCCGAGCTGCCCACCATCCAGATAAGGAAGATGTTGGCCGTGGGGGTATAGACGCGGCGTTCGGGGAAAATGGCGGTCAGCACCCCGTTTTTCAGCAGCACATGCACGGCAATCGAACGCGGGGCGTGGCGCAGATCCAGCACATAGGGCCGGCCTACTTTCGCATCCAGCCCCCGGCGCAGCATGGTAGCTAGCAAGGTGGAATAATCGCCGCGGGCCGGATACTGGCTTAGATTTGTCTCAGGATGGTAGCGGATATCCAGATCCAGATTCTGCACCAGGCGGTCATGAAGTTTTTCCACCGCCTGCTGCGGCTGGCCTTCTTCCATATGCGCCGCGGTGGTGGCGATTTCACCCGCCACGGCATAGGCCAGGCGGTTGGTGACGGTCTGCCAGTGCCGGTCATAGAAAACAAAGGTGGCCACGGCCTGCGCTAATATCACCGGCAGCACCAGGATAAGCAGCGCGCGTCCATACAATCCACGCGGCAGATAACGCTTCAGCCAGTGAAAGAACGCCAGATCGAAGCGCAGGCGGCGCAGAAGCTCTTTCAGCCGGAAAGGTTTGGAAACAGCCGTCATAGCGCCACCTTTTCACGCTCGGGCAAAAGGCGATACCCCTCGCCGCGCACGGTGACCAGATAGCGCGGTTGTTTGGGATCGGGCTCAATCTTGCGGCGCAGGCGCGTGACCTGCACATCCACGGTGCGGTCGTTTACCGGAAGGTTTGACCGTTTCACCAATTCTTCGCGGCTGATGGTTTCACCCGGCGCCTCGGCCAGGATTTTAAGCAGGCTGGCTTCCACATCGGTCAGGCGCAAGATGTCGGTTGCGTCGCGCAACTCGCCGCGCACGCGGTCATACAGCCAGCGGCCGATCCATACCTCGGGCGATTGTTCGTCCTTCGGCACGCGGCGCAAAATGGCGGCGATGCGCAGTTGCAGCTCACGCGGCTCAAACGGCTTGATTAGATAATCGTCGCTGCCAGCTTCCAGGCCGGTAATGCGGTCGGCCGATTCGCCCCGCGCGGTGAGGAAAAGGATAGGCAGGTTCTTAAAAGCCCGTTCCTGCCGCAGCCGGCGGGTGAGGGCAAAGCCGTCTTCCCCCGGCATCATCACGTCCAGCACCACCAGGTCGAAAAGCACCGCCTGCAGCTTCTGCAGGGCATCGGCGCTGTTGACGGCCGTAGACACCAGATAGCCCTGATCCATCAGGTACTGGCGCAACAGGTCGCGCAGGCGCTTGTCGTCGTCGACGACAAGGATATGGGGCTGCCAGGAAGACATGATCGAGCCTTCAATAAAGGCGGCCATTTTAGCGGCATTGGCGCAAAAACAAACCGCCTTTCTTTGAGCCTCCGGCACAGGTAAATTTACCGGTGAATCAGGCGCGCAAAAGGTCTTTGGACTTACATGTTAAGCAATCTGCTGGGTTACTTCTCGTCCGATATGGCGATCGATCTGGGCACGGCCAATACCCTGGTCTATGTGAAAGGCCGGGGCATTGTGCTGAACGAGCCCTCGGTGGTGGCCCTGCAAACCATCCGCGGCAAAAAGCATGTGCTGGCGGTGGGCAACGAAGCCAAGCTTATGCTGGGCCGCACGCCCGGCAACATCCAGGCCATCCGCCCCATGCGTGACGGCGTGATTGCCGATTTTGAAGTGGCGGAAGAAATGATCAAGCATTTCATCCGCAAGGTGCATAACCGCCGCGGGCTGGCCAGCCCCGACATTATTATCTGCGTCCCTTCGGGCGCCACGGCGGTGGAACGCCGCGCCATTCAGGAATCTGCCGAGGCGGCGGGCGCCCGGCATGTTTATCTGATCGAGGAGCCCGTGGCGGCAGCGATCGGCGCGGGACTGCCGGTAACCGAGCCCACCGGATCGATGATTGTCGACATTGGCGGCGGCACCACCGAAGTAGCGGTGCTTTCGCTGGGGGGCATTGTGTATTCGCGCTCGATCCGCTGCGCGGGCGACAAGATGGACGAGGCCATTACCCATTACGTGCGCCGCTTTCACAACCTGCTGATTGGCGAATCCACCGCCGAGCGCATTAAAAAAGAAATCGGCACGGCCAGCCTGCCCGAACAGGGTGAGGGGCGGCTGCTGGACATTCGCGGCCGTGACCTGATGAACGGCGTGCCCAAGGAAATCACTTTGTCCGAAGCGCAGATTGCCGAAGCCTTGGCGGAACCGGTGGGGCAAATCCTGGAAGCGGTAAAAGTGGCGCTGGAAAACACCGCACCTGAGCTTGCCGCCGATATTGTCGACAAGGGTATTGTGGTGACGGGCGGCGGGGCGCTGCTTCGCAACCTGGATCTGGTCATGCGCCATGCCACTGGGTTGCCAGTGACGATTGCCGAAGATCCGCTGACCTGCGTGGTCATGGGCACGGGCCGCACGCTGGAAGACATGAAGAATTTGCGCAACTTGCTGGTGGGAGGCTATTAGTCCGTGAGGCGCAGTCTTTCCCTCTCTTCGCTTTGGTCGCAACCGCTGGGCGCGGTGGTGCTGATTGCCGCGGCGCTGATCCTGATCCTTTTCAATTTTATTTTTCCGCAATCGGCGGCGGCCTTCCGCGCCGGGGTGGTCGATTTTTTCGCGCCGGTCATCCACATTTTCGCCAAGCCCGCCGAAATGCTGCAGGGATTGCAGGGCGGCATGGGCGAGTTGGCCCATCTGCGCGAGGAAAACGCCCGGCTGCAGAAGGAAGTGGCGAATTTAAAAGGCTGGGCCCAGGCGGCGCAACAATTCGAGGAAGAAAACAAAAGCCTTCAAAGTCTTTTGAAATACAAGGATGAGGCGGTTCTTTCCTACCTCACCGCGCGGGTGATCGCCGAAAATGGCGGCGGCCTGAATGACAGCGCCATTATCACCGCGGGCGCGCGCGACGGGGTTGAGAAAAACATGGTGGTGCTGGATGAAGACGGCGTGGTTGGCCGCGTGATCGAGGTGGGCGACTGGTCGGCACGCATTCTGCTGATCAACGACTTCAACTTCCGCCTGCCGGTGATGGTGGAAGAAGCCCGCCAGCGCGCCATTTTCACCGGGCAGGGGCGGGAAGCGCCAAAGCTGCTTTACATCGCCCAGGAATCCGATGTGAAGCCGGGGATGCGCGTGGTGACTTCCGGCCAGGGGGGAATTTTCCCGCCCGGCCTTCCCGTGGGTGCGGTGAAAGAGGTGGCCGCGCATAATATCACCGTGACGCCTTTCGGGCGGCTCGACCGCCTTACCGTGGTGCGTCTTGCGCATTACCAGCTTAGTGGCCAGGCCAGCCCCGCCGCGCCCGTTCCAGCGGTTCCTGCCTCTTCTTCTCCTGCCCCAGCGGCTCCTCCTGTCCCGGCTGCCCCTGCCGCAAAGGCCCGATAAACCATGGATAATATTGTTTTCAAGATCGACCGCGCCATCCGCGCCACCCTGCCGGTGATCAGCTGCATGATATTTATTTTCCTGGCACAGGCGCCGTGGTCATCGCCATGGTATTGATCCTTGTGGGCGACTATTTTCTGAGCTCCGTTTTGGTGTCGTTTGGAATCGGTTGATAAAGCGTTGTGCGTCTTGAGACGCAAGACCCACGACGCAAGACGAAATGATTCGGATTCAGGAACTTCATAAGTCTTTTGGCCGCAACCATGTGCTCCGGGGGATTAATCTGGAGATCCTCGATGGAGAGACTCTCACGATCATCGGGGGCTCCGGC
>JACQAB010000094.1 GCA_016195205.1 Pseudomonadota bacterium | reverse complement strand
GGCATTCGCATCCAAGAAAAAATAGGCACTAGGCCCTAGGCCATAGGCGTTAGGAAAAGAATCCTAGTGCCTAATAAGGCCTAGGACCTAATGCCTTTCAAATGGTGGAGAGAAGACATGGCCAAAGAAGTTGTCGGTTTTATCAAGCTGCAGGTGCCCGCCGGCGGCGCCAACCCCTCGCCGCCCATCGGGCCGGCCTTGGGACAGAAGGGCCTGAACATCATGGAATTCTGCAAGCAGTTCAACGCGCGCACGCAAAGCGCCGAAAAGGGCATGCCGATTCCGGTGGTGATCACCGCGTTCTCGGATCGCAGCTTCACCTTCGTCACCAAAACCCCGCCGAACAGCTATTTCATCAAGAAGGCGGCGAAGATTGAATCCGGCGCCAGCACCACCGGCGTGCAGGACCCGGTGGGCAAAATCACCCTCGCCCAGATTCAGGAAATCGCGAAAATAAAGATGCCCGATCTTAACTGCCACACGGTTGAAGCGGCCATGGAGCAGATCAAGGGCACCGCGCGCTCGATGGGCGTCACCGTGGTGGAGAAATAACATGACCAGCAAACGCATGAAAAAGGCCCTGGAAAATCATCCCAAAGCGCCCATGGCGCTGGACGAAGCGGTGAAGCGCGTCAAGGGCGCCGCCAACGCCAAGTTCGACGAGACCGTGGAAATCGCGGTGAATCTCGGCGTCGATCCCAAGCAGAACGACCAGAATGTGCGCGGCATGGTGCAGCTGCCGCACGGCACCGGTAAATCGGTGCGCGTGGCAGTGTTCGCCAAGGGTGACAAGGCTGATGCCGCGAAGGCGGCGGGCGCCGAGTTCGTGGGCGCGGAAGACCTGGCGGCGAAAATCGAAGCCGGCGAAATGGGCTTCGAGCGCGTGATCGCCGCGCCGGATTGCATGGTCATCGTCGGCAAGCTGGGCAAGGTGCTGGGCCCGCGCGGCCTGATGCCCAACCCCAAACTCGGCACGGTTACCGCCAACGTGGCGGAAGCGGTGAAATCGGCCAAGGCCGGTTCGATCGAGTTCCGCGTTGAAAAGGCTGGCATCATTCATGCCGGCGTGGGCAAGGCGTCTTTCAGCGAAAAGCAGCTTGCCGATAACATCCGCGCCTTCATGGGCGCGCTGTCGAAGGCCAAGCCGGCGGGCGTGAAGGGCGTGTTCATCCAGAAAATCAGCCTGTCTTCCACCATGGGCCCCGGCGTGCGCGTTGAATTGGCGAGCGTGGCTGGATAGTTAAGCAAAAGGCGTTAGGCATTAGGAATTAGGCGTTAGTAAATAGAAAAACATTTGACTCCCTAACGCCTAACGCCTAACAACTAACGCCTGATTAGTACCCGATTTCAAAGACCTTTGGTGTCGGGTCATTCGACGGTTGTGCCTCAAGGCACAGAGAAGAATGACCGAACTTAAATATCCAAAGCAGAAACGGCGAAGAGTTTGAGCGAAGTCCGGACGCGTTCCGGCGCGCTTTTCTTCTCCCTTCATGTTCTGAAATCGTTTTGCGTGGTTTTTACCGCGCCGAAGGAGAGAGATTTATGACGAAACATCAAGTGATCATGAACAAGCAGCGCGTCGCCAAGGGCGATGCGATTGAAGGTCTGAAGGCTGCCATGGCCGGGCAGACCTTTGGCGTGGTGGTGGAAAGCCAGGGCCTGAGCGTGATGGAAGTCACCGGGCTGCGCACCAAGATCCGCGGCGCGGGCGCGGTTTTCCGCGTCACCAAGAACACGCTGGCGCGCATCGCGCTGAAGGGCACGCCGTTCGAAAACCTGATCAGCTTCCTGAAGGGCCCCACCGCGCTGGCTTTCGCCAAAGACCCGGTGGGCGTGGCCAAGGTTTTGGTCGATTTCGCCAAGGGCAACGACAAGCTGAAAGTCATCGGCGCCAACATGGATGGGCAGCTGCTGGATGCGAAGGCCACGCAGAAGCTGGCCTCGCTGCCGCCGTTGAACGAATTGCGCGCCCGGATCGTGGGCATATTGCAGACTCCGGCGACGCGCATGGCGGTGCTTTTGAAGGCGCCGGCGGGGCAGATTGCGCGGGTTCTGGCGGCGAAGGCGAAGAAAGAAGGTGGCTAGGGGAGTGGGGGCTAGGGGGCTAGGTTTCTTGCCCCAAGTCCCTCAGCCCCCAAGCCCCAATGGTTTAATTTAACAACACGAAAGAAGGAGTACTAAAATGTCAAAACTGGAAAAGTTAGTCGAAGACCTCTCTACCCTCACCGTTCTGGAAGCGGCTGAATTGTCGAAGCTTCTGGAAACGAAATGGGGCGTGTCCGCCGCGGCGCCAGTTGCCGTAGCCGCCGCGGGTGGCGGTGCTGCCGCTGCCCCCGCCGAAGAGCAGACCGAGTTCACCCTCGTTCTCACCGATGGCGGCGCGAACAAGATCAACGTCATCAAGGAAGTGCGCGCGATCACCAACCTCGGCCTGAAGGAAGCCAAGGATCTGGTCGAAGGCGCGCCCAAGACGGTGAAGGAAGCTCTGTCGAAGGCCGATGCCGAGAAGTTCAAGAAGCAGATCGAAGCGGCGGGCGGGAAGGTTGAGCTGAAATAGTTTTTT
Source organism: Pseudomonadota bacterium (assembly GCA_016195205.1). GTDB lineage: Bacteria > Pseudomonadota > Alphaproteobacteria > UBA9219 > RGZA01 > JACQAB01. The sequence goes on along the minus strand of JACQAB010000094.1, from coordinate 5,848 downwards.
CAGTGATATTCCGGAAAGGGCTTTGCCCTTTCCGGAACTCCGCCCGGTTCGTATTTTTTAAGAAATATATTGTCAAAAAATTCAGGAGGCACCTATGGATATCAAAAGAACAATGGTTGAGGGCTTGGTTGACGCCGTTACCGGCGCGGCGGAAGAGGGTTATTTTACGGGCGGACAATTACGCGGCCTATTTATCAAGGCCATGCGTGCGCTGGTGGAGCGCGTAGGGAACGAGGTGTGGAATTTTCAAAGAAAACATGACCTGCAAAAACTTCCCAAAAAACCTCCCGCAAACTGGAGTATTTTTTGGCATGATTTTTTAATGGTAGCCTGGAAAGTGTATGACGCTGCCGGCGCCCGTTACGTTTATGACGAAGGCAGCGGAGAAAGCAAAGGCGCCCAAGGTTTTCATGAGTCTCTATTGGATGGCGCCCTGAAAGCCTTTGCATGCCTTGCTTCCTCCAGCCCGGCTAGTGCGGTGAATTTCGGGCAAGATTTCCTGAGAATCATGGCCTATTTAAATGCCGACGACGACCGGCTGCGGCAGGCCTGTCAGGCGGTGGATGCCGTTGACAAAAAGGGATCGGGGCCATCCTTCCTTCACCGGCTGGTCGACGACTGGGGAAGGCCAAAAAACTGGACCAGCGGCGCCGGCGCCGACCCTCTTGAAGTGGAGACGGCCTATCGCATTCACGAGTTGATGAACATTCCACTGCCCAAGAATGCAGAGAAAAGACCTGCCCCAGGAAAAGTGAGGCCCCAGGCCCCCATTTTATAAGATGGTTGTGTCCTTGTTTATATAAAGGGCGGCCTGGCGCCGCCCTTTTTATTTAATCGAACGCACAATCGGAGGGCATCACGTTGTCTCTGTCTCTGCCAAAGGCAAGAATGCGTCCTGTAAGCGATCTTTGCCCGGGTTCGCGCCGGGCAGGTCTTTCCTCCGTGGGTCTTTCAGGCGTAGGCGCAGCAATGTCGGTTTCGGCCACTGAAGGTTCGGGGGGAGAAGACCCTGCAGGGGTGCGTTTTTGAGGCTTCTTCGGCGGATCGTCGATCCGTTCGCGGCGCACGCCCGGGAAAATGACAATATCGGGTTGACCGGTTACGGCGGAAGACGGCACGACGCTGGCGCTCCGTTCTTTCAAAGCTGCTCCCGCTGTTTTCATATCCACTATGGCGCTCGCCGGGGTCGCCGGAGGCGCTGCAGGCGGGGTAAGCGGCAACGACGCTTTTTCCGGCTCCGATTCCGCGGCGGGCAGGCGGAGCTTTCCAGAAGCTACCCACGCCAGGGCATGGGGGGTGCTATCGATAACCTTTCCTCCGGCTATTCTTTCCACCTTTCCCGTCTGCGGAGCCGGGGTGAAGGTAACTAACTCGCCTGCCCATTGAGTGGGCGGGTTTTGACCGGGCAAAGCCACCGGGTCGCTGGCCAGACGCTTGGGAGGATTTGGACTTTCTTCCGCGTAGGGACTCCAATCCGCGCATAGGGCAAGCAGTTGCATTTCCGTGCGTATGACTTCCCGCCCGGCCGGGGTTTGTTCCAGCGCGCGCAGGCGATTGACATAGGCTTTAAAATTGGAATCGGGAAGGGCCGCGGCCCGCTCGTAAAAAGAAGCAGGGATCGTTCCCGTTGTACTTTTGACGAGTTCATAAAAAAGCGGTTTGGAATGAATCCACGAAGCCACTTCCGCCACGAAGCTGATGGGGCTGCCTTTTTCACCAAAGCTTCCCAGAAGATCGTTGCAGAGGCCGTTAAGAGCCTGTTTGTCTGAATAGGTTAGAAAAGGATTATTGCCGCCATGATTTCCAAGACGGACATCCCGGCGGTTTTTTTCAAGAGGCGTGTGACGCAGCATGGCGGCAGTCAGCAGGGGCAACGCGCTTTTTGTGCCGCCTGCGGCGATAAATCCGGCCGCCGCTGCATAAGCCTCGGCGAAGATAAGAAGGCGCGGCTGACTCACGACGTATTTCACAAGACCCAGGTTCCGTCCAATTCTGCGGCGGTTGCCCAGGGCCAGCCAGGCCGGAATAAAAAACGCCATCCGTGCCGCGCGCGCCACCCGGGCTATTTCTTCATCATCCAGCGCGTCGCCGGCCGCGGTTTTGCGCAGGATAAGAACAGGTTTTTTGAGTTTGGGATGCTCGGGAATAAAGCAGATGTCGTGGGCAAGCATATGGCTTTCGGCGTGGGGCGGCCGGTGCGAAGCGATGCTTTCCCGGCTGAATTTTATTTCCAGCTCTGGATACCTTGCCTGAAGATAGGCAAGGTCCTCCCCCAGCTCTCTCAGATGGAGGCTGGAGTGGGTGGCTTCGATCTCTTCAAAAAGGGCAAGGGGCTGGGTCATGTCGGTTAAAATTCCGCCGCCAGCATAGCCGAAAAACCCGCCGCGTTTCCATGCGGGTTTACTTGCAAGCCGTCCTTTTTTCTGGCCAAGGGGCGGGATTAACCATAGTCTCTTAATCTTATGCCCCCGCTTTCTGCCGTGCTTTCCGCGCAAAAACTCCGTGAATTTCTTGGCGTCTTCACGCCCAAGCTGGCCACCTGCCTGCGCGAAGGTTATGGGTTGGATCGCTTCTGGAAAGACGCTGTGGCGGGCCTCACGGTGGCGATTGTGGCCCTGCCTTTGGCGATGGGTATCGCCATTGCTTCGGGCGCCACGCCGCAGCAGGGCTTGTTCACCGCGATCATCGCCGGGTTCATCATTTCGGCCCTGGGCGGCAGCCGTTACCAGATCGGCGGGCCCACCGCGGCCTTCATCGTGGTGGTTTATGGCGTGATCGAGCGCCATGGCTATGATGGCATGCTGCTGGCCACGCTGACGGCGGGAGGCCTCCTGGTGGTGGCCGGGCTTTTTCGCCTGGGCAATTACATCAAATACATTCCCTATCCGGTCACGCTGGGCTTCACCGCCGGCATCGGCATTTCCATTTTCGTCGGCCAGACGGCCGATTTACTGGGATTGCATACCGCCAGGCTTCCGGCAGCCTTTGTGCCCAAGGTGCATGCGCTGATGATGGCGCTCCCCAGCTTTAGCATTTCGACCGCCGTGCTGGCGGCGGGGTGTTTGATCACCATGTATCTGCTGCACCGCTTCCGTCCACGCTGGCCTTATATGTTGATGGTGGTGACGGCGGCAACGCTGGCGGCGGCGTTTTTCCTGCCGGGCATTGCCACCATCGGCGAAAAGTTCGGCGACATTCCGCGCCTGCCGCCCGCGCCGCAGTTGCCGCCCTTCAGCTTGGAAAAACTGCGCGCGGTGTTGCCCGATGCGGCGACCATTGCCTTGCTGTCTGGAATTGAATCGCTGCTTTCCGCGGTGGTCGCCGACGGCATGACCGGGCGGCGGCATCGCTCGAATATCGAGCTGGTGGCGCAAGGCCTGGCCAATATCGCCTCCAGCCTGTTCGGCGGATTGCCTGCGACCGGGGCGATTGCCCGCACCGCCACCAACATCCGCGCGGGCGCCACCAGCCCGGTGGCGGGAATCCTGCATGCCCTGTTTTTGCTGCTGTTCATGCTGATTGCCGCGCCGCTGGTGCTGCATGTGCCGCTATGCGCGCTGGCGGCGGTGCTGGTGGTGGTGGCTTGGAACATGAGCGAGGTGAATGTGGTGGGCAGTTTCCTGACCTATGCCGGCTGGGGCGACCGGCTGGTGATTTTATCCACGCTGCTGTGCACCGTGTTTTACGACCTGACCCTGGGCATCGAGGTGGGCGTGGTGCTGGCGGCGATCAAGTTCATGCACAACATGGCCAATCTGGTCGAGGTGGAAACTAATTCCACGCTTTTTGAAAAAGACCGGCCCGATGTGCTGCGCGCCCCCCGGCCTTTATTCGACGTGCCCGACCTGCCCCGCGACGTGATTGTTTACCGTATCCACGGGCCGTTCTTTTTCGGCGCGGCCTCGGAACTGACCAAGGTCACCAGCCGCATCGGCTCCGCGCCACGGCTGTTCGTGCTGGATTTTCAGAACGTGCCGCTGCTCGATTCCACCGGCGCCGCGAGCCTGAAGGGCATTATTGAAAACATGCGCCGCGCAGGCACCAAGGTGATTCTAACGGCGGTGCCGCCGCAGGTGGCGCGCACCCTGCAGCGTTATGAGGTGGGAAAAGGCGCGCCGAATTTTGAGCTGGCTTCCAGCATTCACGAAGCGCTGATCCGTCATCCGCCCAAGGCGAAATAATCAGGGTTGCCTGTCGAAAGGCCGGTGGATGGTCGCGCCCAGGCTGCCGTTGTTTATGGTTATGGTCGAGGCCCGCTTTCTTCTAATATTCAAAGTCACCACAGGCCGGGTTGGTGAGGTTTCTCCGGCGGGCTCGGCTTCACCACCCTGGAGTTTGAAGCCAAGCCTTTCGCTGCGGGGCTCTGCAAAAGTTGACCTAAGCCTGTCACCTAAATGCGCGGGGCGAATTTCCAGGCTGATCACCTGGGCTTCGTTTCCTGTAACGGCTCTCGCGCCCTGATTTTTCGCGTGCGCAGGGAGCGGGACAATTGAAGCCGCGATGGCCGATGGATGGGCCAGCGGAGGCATGGCGACGGCCAAAGGCTTGGGGTCGGCGGTTCGAGGCGGAGATGCGGCGCGCAGCCGGTTTCCGGCAAAGCGGCGCAGCAGTTCGATATCCAGCGCGGCCACTTTTCGGCCCGAGCGGCAGCGCGCCAGATCCTGAAGGGTTTTGTAATATTGCGTGGTTTTTGGTCCCGCGCCATCCGTCAGTGACCGATCCACGATAACTTCAGGATCAAAATGGTCGTTCAGCAGCCGGTCCAGCGCCTCGCAGGCGGGCCAGCTGCTTTTTTTCTCATTCTCCAGGGCCTGAAGCCAGGCGGCGCATTCCCATTCCAGATTCGACTGGAATTCGTTTAAACCCACCGCGCGGGTGTAGCGCGGATGAATGCCGCCCAGCAGAAGGGAGCGGTGCCCGGCCAGCAGTTTTTGGGCCGCCGCCATCAGCGGCGGCAGGGCGGGGGCGGCCTTCGGCGATTTCATGATTTCAAAAGCGGCCAGACTGGCGCTGGCATGAATAAGCAGCGCCGTGCCCGCAGAAACTCTTTCGCCCTGCTGGCGGCGGCGCTGTTGCATAAGATCAAGAAAGCCGCAGAACAGCGCCAGATGCACGCCCCGGAACAGCGCTGCGTAATTGGTATTGTCCAGAGTGGCGTGGCCGCGGTCTTTGCCGAGAATTAGCGTGTTTCTGGAGGTATCGTAAAGAATGCCCGGGGCCAGCATATGTCCCTGCCAGGGTTCGACGACCGAGTCCGGCGCTAGCTGGGTGGAAAATTCAATATGGAAATTCTCCTGCCGTAGCAGGGCCTTAAGCTCTTCATCAAAGCGGGCAAGATGGAGAAGGCCTTCCTGGCCGCGTGCGGCCAGCTGTGCGGCGATCTCGGGCTGCTTGAAAACTTTGGCGTAGAGATTGTTGCTCATAACCTGATATCAGGCGTCAAATAAAGGAACGCCAATTCCGGAAAAGTATCCTGATCCGCCTGAGGCAAAACGCGCGGGCGATGGGGCCCTTGGGCCGTGCGTGGTAACGGTCTGAAGCCGCCGCCCGGTATAAGGTGAGCAGAGTAGACGAGTGTTCCGGGCGGTATGGCCGGTTTCGCACCGCCTTGAAGAAGAGCATCGGCCGTGGCCTCGCCGGGTCCTGGAACCATGACTTTCATGTTGTCCTCAATAAAGGGGTCACGCCTCGATTTGTTCCAAAGTGCACGCAAGGGCACCGAGAACGTGTCCACGCCGCTTGATCGTGGACACGATGACCAGGTGGACGATCGCTAGGGTGACCGAAAGGGATAGTTTTCGGCCAGGATCGTTCAGCTATCCAGAAAGTGTGAAAATACAAAGGTTTG
>JACQAB010000070.1 GCA_016195205.1 Pseudomonadota bacterium | reverse complement strand
GAATAGAATTCGATGACGAGCGCGGGTTCCATCTGCACCGGATAGGGCACTTCACCCATCGCCGGCAGGCGGTTATAGGTGCCCTTGAAAGCGGAGGCGTCCACCGTCATGTAGTCGGGGATTTCGCGTTCGGTGCTTCCGGCGGCTTCCATCACCTGGCCGATGGTTTTGGCCTTATCGCGCAGTTCCACCGTGTCGGTCGGCTTCAGCAGATAGCTGGAAATGTTCACGCGCTTGCCGTTCACCTTCACATGGCCGTGGTTGATAAGCTGGCGCGCGGCAAAGGGCGAGGGCACGAATTTCATGCGGTAGACCACCGTATCCAGGCGGCTTTCCAGAAGCTGGATCAGGTTTTCGGAGGAGTCCCCGCGGCGGCGCACGGCCTCGAAGTAATAGCGGCGGAATTGACGCTCGCCAATGTTGCCGTAATAGCCGCGCAGGCGCTGCTTCGCCAGCAATTGCTGGCCGAAATCCGACAGCTTGTTGCGGCGCTGGCCATGCTGGCCGGGGCGGTAGTCGCGCTTGTTGAGAGGAGATTTCGCGCGGCCCCAATGGTTGCAGTTGTGGCGGCGGTTGAGCTTAAACTTAGCACTAAGACGCTTGGTCATTATAAACCTCGTTATTCGCCAAACACGCCGGAGGCGCGCTCAGCGCCTTTCGTCCGGAGTGTTCAACATTCGTTGTCCTGATAGGCGTGTCCGGATTTTCCGGCGCCGGGAGGAAGGCCAAAAGACCATCCACCATATTCTCTGGAATGCCGTGAAAATAGGCATTTTTGCGGAAAAGTCAACACTCCCCTCCCTCTGAGGGAGGGGCCGGGGGTGGGGTGGGGCGTGACGTTTCTCAAACTGTTACCGATTACGCTTATTGCAACCATCTGACCCTGCCCCTTTATCCCCTCCCTCAGGGGGAGGGGAAATTCGTCTCAAATAATTGCGATCTCTTTCGCATCCCACAATATGGCATGGGCAGGCTCGGTATAATCGCCGTTATCTTCATGCAGAATAAGGCTTCCGGCCTCAGCAATCACCGGGCGGCCCGAGGGGCTGGCGGCGATGAGTAAACGTTTTGAATCCTCCCCTGCCCTGGGCTGCACACGCAGAATGCGGATTTCGCGGAACACGCGGTTCAACTCGGCCAAAACATCTTCGTCTTCGGCAGGATAGATCAGGAAAAACCAGCCCGACGGTTTCAGAAAGCGCGCGGCGCATTCCAGCCAGGGCGCGATGCCACCCGCTGATGCATGCGCGGCGTTCTTGCCCGTGAGCGAGGCTGAATAAGCCGCCTCGTTAAAATAAGGCGGGTTGGCCATCACCCAATCGAAAGACGCCATGGGAATTTCAGGCGGCGGGTTTTGAATATTTCCTTCCACGAAGGAAACATCTTTCCCCCAGCCGTTCTTTTCCAAGCTTTGCCGGGAAAGCGCGAGGTGATCGGGGTTATTCTCAATCCCCGTGATGCGGCAGTTTACGCGCGCGCGCAGGCAAAAGCTGGCCGCGCCCGTGCCCGATCCAAGATCAAGCACGCTTTGCCCCGCTTCGGCGGGCACGCAAGCCGCCAGCAGCACCGGATCAATCGCCACGCGATAGCCTTTGGCGGGCTGAATGATAATGACCTTTCCGCCCAGCAATTTGTCTTCGGTTGTTTCCACGGGAAGCGTCCGCTATCTTTAAAAGATCATGGCCGCCATTATTCCACTGGAAACACCCCGGCGCAAAGCGACAAACGCGCTGGAACAGCTTACCGCCCTGGTGCAGGACGACCTGCAGGCGGTGAACGAGGTTGTTCTGACCCGTATGCAATCTTCCGTGCCGCTTATTCCACAGCTGGCAGGATATTTGATCGCAGCGGGGGGCAAGCGGCTTCGCCCTATTCTTACGTTGGCCTGTGCCCGCCTGTGCGGGTATGAGGGCGCGCGGCACCGCAAGCTGGCCGCCTGCATTGAATTCATCCACACCGCCACGCTTTTGCACGATGACGTGGTGGATGAAAGCGAATTGCGCCGCGGCAGCCCTTCGGCCAATACCCTGTTCGGCAACAAGGCCACCGTGCTGGTGGGCGATTTTTTGTTTTCCCGCTCGTTCCAGTTGATTTCGGAAGACGGCTCGCCCGAGGTGTTGCGCATTTTGTCGGATGCCTGCGCCGTGCTGGCCGAAGGCGAAGTGCTGCAACTGACCACCAGCTATAACGTGCAGATCAGCGAGCAGGGCTATTTGGAAGTGATCCGCGCCAAAACGGCGGATCTGTTCGCCGCCGCCTGCCGCCTGGGCACGGTAGTGGCTGAAAGGCCCGTGGCGGAAGAAGAGGCCCTGCGCACCTATGGCCTCAATCTGGGCCTGGCGTTCCAGATCATCGATGACGTGCTGGATTATTCGGCCGAGCAGGCACAGCTTGGCAAAACCATCGGCGATGATTTCCGCGAAGGGAAAATCACCCTGCCCGTTATTCTGGCCTATAACCGCAGCAACGAATTGGAACGCCAGTTTTTCCGCCGCGTGCTGCAGGACCATCAGCAGAAAGACGGCGATCTGCAGCAGGCCATCATCATTCTAAGCCGCACCGGCGCCTTGAAAGACGCCGCCGAGCGCGCGCGGCACTATGGCGCCATTGCCCGCGATGCGCTGGGCCTGTTCAAACCGCACCCGGTGAAAGACGCGCTGCTGGACGTGATTGATTTCACGCTCGAGCGGGAGTATTGATGCATAACGCGGTATGCGCGATATAAACCGAAGCTCCAGCCTTACGGCATAACGTAAGGCATGGTCCGAGAAGTAAGAACCATCCTGATGAACGAAGAGGAAGTGCGGCGGGCGCGGATTTCACGCTTTCCGCTTCCGTGCTGCTGGATCCGCTGATTCACTTCTGCATCGAAAACAACATTCTGCTGCCCCGGCGTGGGCGCAAATCGGTGATTTTCGAGGATGGGTTGCCCGCGCTGTATGTGGAAATGGACAGCTATGTGGCGGGCGGATTCGAGGCTTAACTTGTTTACACTGACATTTTTAAAGTGTTCGGTTTGCTACTAGAAGCCTGTTTTTGCCCCTGTATAGGCGCCAAATTTGACAGAGCTGAGGAGCATTTTTCATCGCCGGGAACATTTTCTTTGACATAAGCCTCAGCTTCCGGCTTGGGCAAGCCACGTGTCGCGGCAAAGTGCCTTTCCATATCCGCAATGGCGCGGTCAAGATCGGGGTGCTGAAATCCGCTTTTTTTGGCTTCCTTTAGATCGCCCAGACCCATATTGAAGCCTTCTTTTCCATTTAATCCTTTAAATGGAGCTATCAATCCGTATCGCCCTATTTCACGGGGGCCGTCTATATGTCTATGTACCCCGCAATAAACCAAATCTTCGGATTTCACGGGGTTACCGTGGTGATAAACCGTATCCTTATCAAATCTGAACGGTGACTGATGTCCATCTTGGGGCATAATTTATTCCTTTGGTTTGGTAATAAAAATTCTAATGAATTTCTGTTTAGAAAAAGTTGATTTATAAATATTAACCACGTCCGCTGAAATAGCTAAGAAACCGGCAGCCGCGCGCTTTCCTTCGTGGCGGGAATGGCACGTTTTTCGCGTTTGAAGGCGCGGCGCAGAATGTTTGCATCCACGCCGAAAATCTCGCGCAGCTCGCCCAGATTGCGGCGCAGATGCTTCATGAACGGGAATTCATAGATAGGCCGCAGCGCCTTCTGGCCGCAGGCAAAGCCCAGGTCATAGGCGAGCAAAT
>JACQAB010000069.1 GCA_016195205.1 Pseudomonadota bacterium | reverse complement strand
GCTTTTGGCGCAACCAGAAGAGCAGCCGTAAATGCAAACAGCCCTGCGCCCACCGCATGCTTTTTCCAATGAACAGGTTTGCTTTCGTTTGAAGCCGTAACAGTAGAGGTCATTTTAATTCCTAAATCTTTTGCCGGATAGCTTACCGCCGCCATGGCTTCCCATTCAATCGGCATTAGGGCACGTTAATCATCGCTGAAGCCGACCTGAAAACCCGCCTTCGCCCGCTGGTGGCGAAATGTGCGGCCTAGCCCCTGCCGCGTAGGCAGTTAAACTGCCGTGAAAGTATTAAATATTGAAATTTAGCCCGTTTTCTGGTAAGCAAGAAACCGAAAGGAAATGGCTATGGCAATATCAAATACAGTTATCCAATGGGTTGGAATTATAACAACAGGAGTGACAACCCTAACTTTAGGTGTCGTGCTTCCCTATCTGGCTGAACGAGGTGAGAATCCCCCCTCCCCTGTACCCCCTTCACGCAAAGCTGGCGCACCTGTTCGCGCCGGCAAACAACCCCAGACGGCAGCAACTCTTTAGGACGCAAGGTTACATCAAGGTTCCGCTTGATTGCGATTTGGGGATATCCTTATTCGTGCAGGATATGAACGGCCAGTTTTCAAACGATAACGCATAAGAGCATAGCAATACCGAGCTTTTTTCGAGTTAGGTAATACCACCTGTACAGCCGCGCGCGCCCAGCGAACTCCCATTCCCGGAATTCTTACCAAATTTCTTGTTATAGATATGCTGGTTCTCCCAACAAATTGAACTGCTCTTGTATTCAGCAGCGCTTTTCCTGCCGCGATAAAGTTATGTCTAAATATAATCATTATTCCGATAGCATACGATCCAACCAAAATAGCAATTTTCTGTTCTTCGTTTGATTTTTCATCAGCCCATTTCCACCAATAAGCACTGAAAGCATCCGGAAAAATTCCTAAAAAAATGGCCACTTCAGCAACTTTTTGAAAAGCATTCGTTCGTATCTGTTCTGCTACGGTTCGTTCTCGCGCTTTTGCGGCTTCAGAAGATTCCACCTGCTGACGCCCTTGGCCAAGCCGGGTTTGTATTCTTGCAAACGCCTTTCCGATCAGCCGGATGATTTCATGCAACCCGCCCAGGCGGCCGATCACCGCCTTGTCGTAGGATACAAAACCGCCGATTTCTTCAATGCCCAAAAGCCTGGTCAGTCTTTCAAACTGTTCCTGGTAGAATTCCGAACGCACCACGCGCTGGGCCAGCCCGCCGACAATTTCCCCGTCCCCAACCTTCTTGCCCTCTTCATCTTTCTGCTGGCCGATTTCGGTAAGGCGCTGGGTAAATTCCGGCAGTTTAGTTTTTAGCCTTTCAATCGCTGCCTCTAACCCTGGAGCGCCCTTGCCCTGGGCTTGACGCGCGATATGATCAATTTCCAGCTCCAAACCTTTCAACTGCCCGCCCGCCTGAACCAAGCGATCTAAATCTTTCAGCGCCAGAATTCTTAAAGTGCCCAAGACGTGCATCAGATCGATCAGCCAGCTGGTGCGCTCGGGCTCGTCATTGGCGGCCAGCAGCAGGAGGGTGATGGGCTCTTCCGCGTCGTGCGGGCCGGTCGGCTGCGCGCCGAGGGCCGTGGCGTTAACTTAGTTTTCTGAAAATAAAATCAAATACTTCGGCGTAAAGTTAACGCGCGCAAGTATTAATCATTGAAATTTAGGGTAGCATGCTTTAAATTGTTGACGCTCGGAGGCGACATCCATGACCATCAAGGATAAAATAGAAATAGGCGTATTTTTTGCGGCATGTGCCGTTGCGTTAGTCGGAACAATGGGGTTTCTTTGGAAACGAGGCGATATCTACGGCCCCATTAGAAGAGGGGACGGTTCCGCTTCTAAAACGTCAACCGATTTTAGGAAGCAACTCTGAATTTTTAAAAGTTTTACTATGGATCCAGTTGACTGCGGCGACGTGTGCCGCGTAGCTGGGCAGGCGAACGGCCTGTTCTTAAACGATAGCGTGTAAGAGCATAGCGGTATCGCGCCAATCTTCTGGTTTTTGATAATGACACTTCCATTGCTGCTCGTGTCCAGCCTAGACCCCGCCTGGTAATTGTTATCGTATTTCTTCCTATAGCTATACCGCGTCTTCCTACGGATACACCGCTTTGTTTGACAAATCTCCACAGCCAACGACGAGTCTTAGGAAATATCCAGTGACGATAGGCGGCTAAAGTACCAACAATAAAAAAACCAACTCGGATATAAAATGCGTGCAAAGGAGCCCGTTCTTCAGCGAGGTGCTTAAGTATGGGATGACTCTCTATCATCCTCAGGGGAATTTCTGGACCATAGACCGCAAATAGAACCTGCCAAAAACCATAGTCTATTAGCTGCAACATTTCTGCGCTGGTTCCTGTTGTTTGTATGGACTCCGCCATCTGCTGTTGCCCGGTCAGCAAATTCAGCGTCTGCTGGACACGCGCAAAACGCTTGCCGATCAGCTTGATGAGTTCGTGAAGACCGCCCAGGCGGCCAATCACCGCTTTCTGGTACGACACAAAACCGCTGATTTCTTCAATTCCCAAATGTCCCGTCAGTTTTTCGAACTGCTCCTGGTAGTATTCCGACCGCTCCACGCGCGTGGCTAGTCCGCCCACGATTTTGCCCCTTTTGTCTTCGTCTTCCTGCTGGCCGATTTTGGCGTGGCGCTTGGAAAATTCCGGAACTTTTTCTCTTAGCCTGTCAAGCGCGGCTGCCAATCCCTCGGGGCCTTGCCCCTGCGCTTCGCGGGCAATCGCCTCAATCTCTTCTTCCAGCTCACGCAGCTGAACGCCAGACCGGCTCAAACGATCCAGATCCTTCAGCGCCGCGATCCGCAGCGTGCCCAGCAGGTGCATCAAATCCAACAGCCAGCTGGTGCGCTCGGGCTCGTCGTTGGCGGCGAGAAGCAGGAAGGTAAGGGGTTCCTCTATATCGCGTGCGCCGGTTGGCTGCGCGCCCAGGGCAGTGGCGTAAACATGATCGCCCGTGAATTTCGAGATGCTGACTTCGCGGCGAGTGGGGGATTCATCTTCGGAAAATTCCGCCTGCATGAAAGGGGCTATCGCTCTGGCGCAGCGCACGTCTTCGCCGCGCGGAAAAGCCCCGCGCCGCCGTTTCCCTGTTTTCTTCTCCGGCTCCTGACCGGCCATGGTAAAGAAATGCTTTTGGCCCGCGCGGCGCAAAACCAGGCTGCGGAAATCAACAATAACTTCGCCCAATTTCTTTCGATCTATTCTTTTGTAAGGCTCGGCATAAACCTGTTCATACAGACTGTTCCAGATGGTGCGGTAAATATCGTTATAGGCTTCGGCTAGAACCCTTTTTTCGGCTGCTTTTGTGGGTTCGTCTCCGCGCGGAGCTTCATAGTAACGGGCCGCGATTTGATCCAGCGCCCGAAGTGGCTGTTGCAACAGCCTGTCAACCGCGGAAAGATCACGTCTCGCTGCAAAGGGAATTCTTCTCTGCGACAGGTCAATGGAAGTAGTGAAAGTGAAGGCTTCATCCAGCATCCCAAACCGGGCTGTCACCGGCACGCCATGCCAAGTAAAAGCGAGGGTAAAAGTTTGGTTGCGGGTGGAATGGTCTTTAATAAGCGTTGGCAAAAATTTGCCGCCGGCATCTCTTACAGGCTCTCCATCTTTTAAAGCATAACTGTTGTTGAGTAGATAAATCCGCCCAGGTTCTTTTCCCAAACCCGGCACGATGGGGTTAAGTCCTTTTTGTTTAAGATCGCTATAGAGTTCAAGAATGAATTTTTCAATTTCCCCAATCCATGGCTTATAATCCAACGCATGCTCGGGCGGCACCCAAAAACCCAGATGCTGGTTGATCGTTGGCGAATGAACCAACACCCCCGCTGGACGGCGCGATTGCGCCATCAGTTTGTAATAATCTTCGTGACGTGGAAACCCAGCAGCCATGACTTGCTCGAAATGACTAAAACTATGCGCCGAGCCATGACTTGCTCGAAATGACTAAAACTATGCGCCGTATCCTACTGCCATCCTTCGGCCCAATTCAATCGCCCTTGCGCCATGTTAACCAAGGCTAAGCTCGTCTGAAAAACTGGCCTTCCCCTCCCATCAGCCATTTATTAACCTGTTCCCTGTCATTCTGTTCTTCCAACTTCTGTCGAATGGCCCCCATGCCCGCCCCTAGCGGAAAAACGGTTCTCGTCGTCGAGGACAACGAACTTAACACCAAGCTGTTCCGCGACCTGCTGATCTCGAAGGGCCACCGCGTGCTGGAAACGCGCGAAGGCAAGGAGGCGCTGCGCCTGGCGCATGACGAGCATCCCGACCTGATCCTGATGGACATTCAGCTTCCCGAAATTTCAGGCTATGATCTGATCAAGATGATCAAGAAAGATTCCGCCATTGCCAAAATTCCGGTGATTGCCGTCACCGCCTTCGCCATGAAGGGCGATGAAGAAAAAATCCGCCAAAGCGGCTGCGAAGACTATCTTGCCAAACCCATTTCAATCAGTTCCTTCCTGCAAACCGTTCAATCCTACCTGGAAAAATGAGTTGCCATGGCCGGCCGGCTTCTTGTCGTTGACGACAACCCCCTTAACGTCAAGCTGCTTACCGCCAAGCTGACGCGGGAATACTATGCCGTGCTTACGGCCGAGAACGGCGCCCAGGCGCTGGAAATCGCCATGCGCGAGAAGCCCGATCTGGTGCTGCTGGACGTAATGATGCCGGAAATGGACGGGTTTGAAGTCTGCCAGCGCCTGAAAATCGAACCGGCCACGCGCAATATTCCGGTCATCATGGTCACCGCCTTGTCCGACGTGCAGGACCGCGTGCGCGGGCTGGAAGCCGGGGCCGATGATTTTCTAACCAAGCCGGTGAATGACATCGCCCTTCTGGCGCGCGTGCGTTCGTGCCTGCGCCTGAAAAGCCTGATGGATGAATGGCGCCTGCGCGAAGGTTTGGAAGTGGAGGGAGAAGATCTTTCCTCTCCGGCCAACGCCCACGTGCTTTTGCTGGAAGAACAACCGCATGAGGCCGACATCATCCGCAAGAATGTGGAGCGGGCCGGGTTTGTCTGTCATGTCGCGCACAAATCCGACGAGATTGCACCGCTGCTGGCGCGCCACCCCATCGATGTGTTCCTGATCAGCCTGGGCCTGAACACCGAAGACGGCCTGCGTGTTTGCGCCAACCTGCGCGCCCAGGAAGAAACCCGCATGCATCCGCTGGTGGTTTATGCCGATGAAAGCGATATTGGCCGCATTGCCAAGGCGCTGGACCTTGGCGCGAACGACTACATCTTCAAGCCGGTGGACGCGCTGGAACTGCAGGCCCGCCTGCGCACGCAAATCCGCAACAAGCGCGGCTATGACCGGTTGCGGCTTTCCTACGAACGCAGCATGGCCATGGCCATCACCGATCCGCTGACGGGCGCCTATAATCGCCATTACTTTGAGCAAAACGTGCCGCGGCTGTTTGAACGCTATGCCTCCAACAAAAAGCCCGTGTCGATTGCCATCGCCGATATCGACCATTTCAAAAAAATCAACGACACCTATGGCCATCATGCCGGAGACCAGGTGCTGCAGGAAATTGTGCGGCGGCTGCATGGCGGCATGCGCTTTCTGGATGTGATTGTGCGGCTGGGCGGAGAAGAATTCGTGATCCTCATGCCCGACACACCGCATGAGGCTGCTTTGCGCGTGGCGGAACGTCTTCGCCGCAGCGTGGCGGAACGGCCGGTAAGCCTGGCGCGTCCGCAGGTCGATTTACCCGTGACCTTAAGCATCGGCGTGGCCGGAACCGATATCGGCGAGGCCGATGCCGGCACCTTGCTGCAAAAAGCCGATGCCGCGCTTTATCGCGCCAAGGAAAGCGGCCGCGACAAGGTCATGGGCGCGGAAAACTAACGCGTAGGCTTTGCGAAGCGCAAAAGTGTAATCCCCACCACCGCCGAAAGCAGCGAGCCGCAAATCACGCCAAGGCGCGCTTGATTCCACAACGCTTCGTCCGGAAAAGCCAGCGTGCCCAGAAACAGGCTCATGGTGAAACCCACGCCCGCCAGTACCGCCACGCCATAAAGTTGCAGCAAGCTGGCGCCCTCGGGCAGCTTCGCCCATTTCATGCGCGCCGCGGCAAGCCCGGCCAGAAAAATTCCGGCCTGCTTGCCAAAAAACAGCGCCAGAATAATGCCCAGCGTGAGTGGAGCGAAAAAATCGGCCAAGGAAATCCCTTTCAGCGAAAGTCCGGCATTAGCAAAGGCAAAAATTGGCATGATAAAATAGGCGCATAAGGGCTGTAGCGCGTCTTCCAAACGATGCAGAGGCGAGATGTCACGCCGGTCGCCCACTGGAATCATAATCGCCAGCAATACGCCTGCCAGCGTCGGGCTAAGCCCTGATTGCAGCACGGCCACCCACAACACCAACCCCAGCATTAAATAGGGCCAAAGCTGGGTAATGCGCATCAGGTTCAGGGCAAACAGGCAGAACATGATGCCCGCCGCGAACAAGAACGGATCGATATGAATGGGCCCGCCATAGAACAAGGCGATGATCAGAATGGCGATCAGGTCGTCGATAATCGCCAGCGCCGCCAGAAACACCTTAAGCGCCAAAGGAATGCGCCCGCCTAGCGCCAGCAATCCCAGCGCGAAGGCGATATCGGTCGCGGTGGGAATGGCCCAGCCGCGCCAGTGGTCGGGTTCGGCGCGGTTGATCAGCATGAAAATCAGGGCAGGAACAATCACTCCGCCCGCGGCGCAAATCACCGGCAAAAAGGCTTTCGATGCGCGTGACAGTTCCCCATGCAAGAATTCGCGCTTAATTTCAAGCCCCACCACCAGAAAAAACAGCACCATCAGCCCTTCGTTGATCCAATGGGCCAAGGACATGTGTACCGAGACGCTGCCAGCGGCGAAGCCGATGTCTCCATGCAGAATTTCGTGATAGATCGCGCCCACGGGGCAATTGGCAATAACCAGGGCCAGCGCTGTGGCCAACAGTAGCAGCCCACTGCCAAAATATTGGCTGGAAAGAAACCGAGCAAAAGCGCGCGCGGGCATAGCTAGCTTTGTTGGCTTGAGGAAAGCAGAACGACGTGGCAGTATCGCAACGATTCCAAAACGTATAAAGGAAAAATGTCTTCCGCGCCCCACCCCAGCCCGACTTTTAGCCAGGAAAGCCCCGCCTTCCCCGAAGGCGAAGAAGCTTATCTGGCGTTGCTGGCGCATGTGCTGAACCATGGTGTGAAATGCGATGACCGCACCGGCACCGGCACGCTGGCCAGCTTTGGCCACCAGATTCGTTTCGACTTGCGTAAGGGTTTCCCTCTTTTGACCACCAAAAAAGTTCATCTGCGCTCGATCATTCACGAGTTGCTGTGGTTCCTGAAAGGCGACACCAATGTCGGCTATCTGCAGGACAACAAGGTAACGATCTGGGATGAATGGGCCGATGAAAACGGTGATCTTGGCCCCATTTACGGACAGCAATGGCGTGACTTCGGCGGCGAAACTCTCGGCAAGGGCAAGGGCGTGGATCAAATCGCCGAACTGGTCAGCCGCCTGCAGCGCGACCCCAACAGCCGGCGGCACTTGGTGGTGGCCTGGAACCCGCTGGCGCTTTCGAAAATCAACAAATCACCGCCGCCCTGCCATGCGCTGTTCCAGTTTTTCGTCGCGAATGGCACATTGTCATGCCAGCTGTATCAGCGCAGTGCCGATTTATTCCTGGGCGTACCGTTCAACATCGCCAGTTATGCCCTGTTGCTGATGATGGTGGCGCAGGTATGCAAGCTGCAACCGGCGGAATTCGTGCATACCTTCGGCGACACGCATATTTACCTGAATCACTTCGACCAGGTAAAAACCCAGCTGGCGCGCGACATTCGCCCGCGCCCCGTCATGGCGCTAAATCCTTCACGCAACTCGCTGCTTGATTTCACCTATGAAGACTTCACGCTGACCGGATACGACCCCCACCCCGCCATCAGCGCCCCGATCGCTATATAGGAAGCCGAATGACGCTTATTCTTTTGGCCGCCGTCGCCGGAAAAAACCGGGTCATTGGCAAAAACGGCAATCTGCCGTGGCATTTTCCCAGCGACCTGAAATTTTTCAAGGAAACCACCCTGGGCCATGCGGTGCTGATGGGCCGGGTGACCTACGAATCCATCCTGCAACGCCTGAAGAAACCCCTGCCGGGGCGCGAAACCCTTGTCCTTACCCGTGATATAAAATTTCAAGATACACGCGTGAAAATCATCCGCCGGCTGGAAGACATTGATTCCTGGCGCGAAGGCGAAACGCCTCTGTTCGTGGTGGGCGGCGCGCAGGTTTATGCGCAAACTCTTCCCATGGCGCAAAAACTTTACATCACCCATATCGACCAGGAAATCGCGGGCGATGCTTTTTTTCCTGAAATAGATCCGGCGCGCTGGCGCCTGGAAAATACCCACCCGGTTAGCGAAAACGGCGTGAATTTGCGCTTCTGCACTTATGGCCGCATACCCTAATTGCGGGTGCGGTAATGAGTTGAATTATCAATGAAAATACAAAAGAACCCTTTCGCAACCCTTTTTCTGCTATATATTCTGCATGCCGGTGTTCCGGCTATGGCGATAAACGCTGCGTAGAATAGGCAGAACGGACCCGGGGGCAGTACCCGGCGCCTCCACCATAAAAGCTTCCGGAATAGGGCAGCTTTTCTGTGGGGGCGAAACAGGATCGACGTATGCAGTAAAGACGCGGTTTTTGCTCGGGATGGTTCCGCCGTTATCGGGCTAAACTATGGATGCCAACGACAACGTTGCTCCTGAAGTTGAAGTCGCTCTGGCTGCCTAATCCTCCGGGATTTAGGTACTAGAGTTTTCAACTCAGCGGTTCGGGGGGCACCGGGCAACAGAAGCCCCCCACTTTTTCTGCAAAAGACCGAAGCTTGACTTTCCCGCCTGTCCGTCCTGACATGGCGGAATGGACGAACAACTTCGCTATGATCTGATGGTGGAAAACGCGCTGCGGCGCGTGGTGGCCGACACCCTGAAAATGGTGGCGGAACAGGGGCTGCCGGGCAGCCATCACTTTTACATCTCGTTCCTGACCGATTATCCGGGCGTGCAGATCCCCCCCTATCTGCACGAGCAATACCCCAAGGAAATGACCATCGTCCTGCAATACCAGTATTACGGGCTGGTGGTGACGCCCGAAAGCTTCAGCGTGACCTTAAGCTTCAACAACGTGAAAGAGCGGCTGACCATTCCGCTCGCCGCCATTACCACTTTTGCCGATCCATCAGTGAACTTCGCGTTGCAGTTCCAGACGGTGGAAGACGAAGAAGATGAAGAGGCTTTAGGAGAAGCCGTTCCAGGCGAGGAAGAAAAGCCCGCTTCGGCCGAAGAAAAAGTTGAAAAAGGCGTGGTGGTCAATCTTGACCAGTTCCGCAAAAAGCCCGCGTCTACAGACGAGAAGAAAACCTGAATTTTAGAAAACAGCGACCCCTTAAGAAGGGTCATCCCCGCGGAGGCGGGGATCCACGAAAAACACAAGACGTGCCGCTGGGCATTTGTGGATGCCCGCCTGCGCGGGCATGACTATTCTTGTATTTTTTTCTTCACTTTTCACGCTGCCTTGCTAAAGCGCGTCTTCAACCCGCCAATCTTCTGGTCTTGGACGAACCCACCAACGCTCTCGACATGGCAACTCTGAACGTTCTTCAAGACAGTCTCACTCAGTTTGAGGGAGCTATTATTCTGGTGACCCACGACCGTTATTTT
>JACQAB010000068.1 GCA_016195205.1 Pseudomonadota bacterium | reverse complement strand
GCCCATCTGCTGAAATACGACAGCGTGCATGGCCGCTACCCGGGCACGGTAAGCGTTCAGGGCGACGTGATGACGGTGGACGGCAAAGCCATCAAAACCCTGCAGGTGAAGGATCCCGGCCAGCTTCCTTGGGGCCCCATGAACATCGATATCGCGCTGGAATGCTCGGGCATTTTCACCAAGCGCGACGACGCCGGAAAGCATTTAACCGCCGGCGCGAAAAAAGTGCTGATCTCGGCCCCGGCCGAGGGCGAAGACCTTACCGTGGTCTATGGCGTGAACCACCAGGCGCTGAAACCCGAACATAAAATTGTTTCCAACGCCTCTTGCACCACCAATTGCCTGGCGCCGGTGGCCCATGTGCTGCATGAGGCGGTGGGCATCGAAAAAGGCTATATGACCACCATTCATTCCTACACCGGCGATCAGCGCACGGTGGACACCATGCATAAAGACCTGGCGCGTGCGCGCGCGGCGGCGCTGAACATCATTCCCACCTCCACCGGCGCGGCCAAGGCCGTGGGCAAGGTGCTGCCCGCCCTGAAGGGCAAGCTGGATGGCACCGCCATTCGCGTGCCGACGCCCAATGTTTCCGTGGTGGATTTCAAATTCGTGTCCTCGCGCAACACCACGGCGGATGAGGTGAACGCGGCGATTAAGAAGGCCGCCGAAGGCCCGTTAAAGGGCATTCTGGCGACTTACGACATCCCGCTGGTGTCCACCGACTTCAACCATGATCCGCATTCCTCGATCTTCGCCCTGCATGAAACCAAGGTGATTGAGGGCAATCTGGTGCGTGTCCTCAGCTGGTATGACAACGAATGGGGCTTTTCCAACCGCATGGCCGACACCGCCGTGGCGATGCATAAGGTGGGGTAATAGTGAGTAGTGAATTGAGAGAAAGTTTTCTCATTACTCACTACTCAATACCCATTACTCTTAAAGTGCAGCACCCGCGCCTTTAGCACCCCTTCCAGCTTGCTGATTTTTTCCAGCAAGGCCGGGGGAATCGGCTGATCCACCGTCACCAGCGCCAGCGCCTGATCGCCCGGCGCGTTGCGGCCCAGGTTGAAGTTGGCGATGTTCACGCCACTTGATCCCAGCAGCGAGCCCAGCCGGCCGATAAAGCCCGGCTTGTCCTCGTTGCGCACGTAAAGGATGTTCACCGCCGGTTCAGCCTCCACGTTGAAGTCGCCCAGGGCCACGATGCGCGGCTTGCCCGCGAACAGCGAGCCTGCGGCAATATAGGTGCCCTGATCGGCCACCATCTTCACGCGGATCAGCGTGTGATAATCGGGGCTGCGGTCGCGCCGCGTTTCAGACACGCGGATATTGCGCGAGGCCGCTACGGCCGGGGCGCTGACCATGTTCACCGCCTCCAGCTGCGGGCGCAGCAAGCTCATCAGCACCAGCGCGGTAAGCGGCTTGGTGTTCAGCTCGCCCACATGGCCTTCGTATTCAACGCTGATTTCCTTCAAGGACGCATCGGCCAGCTGCCCGCAATAGCTGCCCAAGAATTCGGCCAGGCGCATATAGGGCTTCAGCTTCCCGGCGTCTTCGGCTGAAACCGAAGGCATGTTCAATGCGTTCACCACCGCGCCATTCAGCAAAAAATCGGACATCTGCTCGGCGATTTGCAGCGCCACGTTCTCCTGCGCCTCGGTAGTGGAGGCGCCCAGATGCGGCGTGCAGATCACGCTCTCCATGCCGAAGAAAATGCTTTCCTTGGCGGGCTCCACCGGGAACACATCCAGCGCCGCGCCGGCCACCTGGCCGCTGTCCAGCGCGGCTTTCAGATCGGCCTCGTTAATCAAGCCGCCGCGCGCGCAATTGATCACGCGCACGCCCTTGCGGCATTTCGCCAGCGAGGCGGCGTTCAGAATGTTTTTCGTGGCATCCGTCATCGGCGTGTGCAGGGGGATGAAATCGGCGCGGGGCAGCAGCGCCTCCAGCTCCACCTTCTCCACGCCCAGATCCTTGGCCCGCTCTTCCGAAAGAAACGGGTCATAGGCCAATACCTTCATTTTCAGGCCCAAAGCGCGGTCGGCAACGATCGAGCCGATATTGCCGCAGCCGATAATGCCCAGCGTTTTGCCGCTTACTTCCGTGCCCATGAAGCGGTTCTTTTCCCACTTTCCGGCGTGGGTGGAAACATTGGCGGCAGGCAATTGCCGGGCCAGGGCGAACATCAGCGCAATGGCATGCTCGGCGGTGGTGATGGAGTTGCCGAACGGCGTGTTCATCACCACCACGCCGCGCTCGGTCGCCGCAGGCACATCCACATTGTCCACGCCGATGCCGGCGCGGCCCACCACGCGCAGGCGCTGCGCGGTTTTCAAAACATCTTTAGTCACCTTGGTGGAAGAGCGAATGGCCAACCCGTCGTAATTGGCGATAAGGGCATTCAGTTCTTCCGGCTTTAGCCCCGTGCGCACATCGGCGTCCACGCCACGCTCCTTGAAAATTTCCACGGCGCGGGGGGAAAGAGCGTCAGAGATTAAAACTTTGGGCTTGGACATGAGAACTCCGTTAGTAGTGAGTAGAGAGTAGTGAGTATTGAGTAATGAGATTTTTTCACTCCTCACTACTCAATACTCACTACTTCATGCAGCTACACGCAATTCCGCCTTGGCGGTGGCAAAAGCCCATTCCACCCAGGGCAGAAGGGCTTCCACATCGGCTTTTTCCACGGTGCCGCCCACCCAGAAGCGAAGGCCCGGCGGCGCATCGCGGTAGGAAGCGACATCCAGCGCCGCGCCTTCCTTTTCCAGAAGCGCGGCGACGCGCTTGGCAAACGCGGCGCGGCCTTCCTCGTTCAAGGCCAGGAATTCCGGGTCGCAGAAGGAAAGGCAAACCGAGGTGCTGGACCGCGACGCCGCATCGCGCGCCAGGAATTCAATCCACGGCAGACGCTCAACCCAATCGGCGATCAGCTTGAAGTTGGCGCGGGTGCGGTCAACGATCACCTGCGCGCCGCCCACCTGCTTCACCCATTTCATGGCGTCGATCACATCTTCCACGCACAGCATGGAAGGCGTGTTGATCACGTCGCCCTGGAAAACCGCTTCGGCCACCTTGCCCTTTTTAGTAAGGCGGTAAATTTTCGGGATTGGCCAGCTGGGCGTGTGGCTTTGCAGCCGCTCAATGGCGCGCGGGCTTAACACGATCATGCCGTGCTGCCCCTCGCCACCCAGCGCCTTTTGCCAGGAATAGGTAACGATATCCAGTTTCGCCCAGGGCACCGGCATGGCGAAAATGGCCGAGGTAGCGTCGCAAATGGCCAGCCCTTCGCGGTTATCGGCTATCCAGTCGGCGTTGGGCACGCAAACGCCCGAGGTGGTGCCATTCCAGGCAAAAACAATGTCGTGCTTCGGGTTGGCCTGCTTCAGATCCGGCAGCTCGCCATATTTGGCGGAAAAAATGCGCGTGTTCGGCACTTTTAATTCTTCCATCACGTCGGAAACCCAGTCCTTGCCGAAGGCTTCCCAGGCAAACACATCCACCGGGCGGGTGCCCAGCAGATTCCAAAGCGCCATCTCCACCGCGCCGGTGTCGGAAGCGGCGGTGATGCCGATGCGGTAATCGGCGGGGATTTTTAAAATCTCGCGGGTAAGTTCCAGCACCTGCTGCAGCTTGGCCTTGCCGTCTTTTGAGCGGTGCGAGCGCCCCAGGCAGGCGTCTTTCAGCGCTTCCACCGACCAGCCCGGCCTTTTGGCCGTGGGTCCTGAGGAAAAACGCGAATTGTTGGGTTTGCGGGAGGGTTTGGTGGCGGTTACTTGCGTCATGTCGCTATTCCTTTTGAAGAGAGAATAGCCTGTTCCGTTGGGGGAACATGGCCCGCCGCGACCCTAGCAAGCCATGCCAACAAGTAAAGCGGGTTCTTGTTCAGCCATGAAAACGCCCGGTTTATCTTCTTTCCTATCCTTGGTTACGGCATCGGAGACGCCCCTTATGATCCGCAATATTCTGCTTCCCCTCGCCACCCTGTTTCTGTTTTTAAGCGCTTCACCGGCGCAGGCCGTCACCCCTGCCGGGCCGCGACGCGCCCGATTTCAGCGCCACCGATATCGCCGGAAAACCGGTAAAGCTTTCCGAACTGCGCGGGCAATATGTAGTGCTGGAATGGACCAACCACCTGTGCCCCTTCGTGAAGAAGCACTATGGCAGCGGCAACATGCAGGCCCTGCAGAAAAAATACGCCGCGCAGGGCGTGGTGTGGCTTTCCATCATTTCCTCCGCGCCGGGCAAGGAAGGCTATGTCACCGACGAAGAAGCGGCGCAAATCGCCAAGGATAAAGGCTCGATGGCCAGCCGCATCATCCGCGATGCCGACGGCACGATTGGCCATCTTTACGGAGCCAAGGCCACGCCGCATATGTTCATTGATGGCCAGCCGCATCATCCGCGATGCCGACGGCACGATTGGCCATCTTTACGGAGCCAAGGCCACGCCGCATATGTTCATTATCGATAAAGCGGGGAAGCTGGTTTATGCTGCGCAATTGATAGCGTGGCCTCCACCAATGTGGAAGACATTGCCACGGCTGAAAATTATATCGACCGCGCTTTCAACGAGTTAAACGCCGGCAAGCCCGTGTCGGTGGCTTCCACCCGCGCCTATGGCTGCGGCGTGAAGTATTAGGCTACTTCCCGCTATCGCCGTCCTGCACGGTGGTGTCGCCTGAATTGACCTTCGCCCGCAGCAACTCAAGGAACGCGCTGTAATCGCCGCCCTGCTGCTGGATGGCCGAGGCGAATTCCGAGCGTTTGGTGATGCTCATGCTCACCCCTTCCACGATTACGTCAATCACCTGCCGGCGATCGCCGTAATCGCGCACGCGCCAATCCACCTGAATGGGCTGGCCGCCGCCGGGCGACACGATAAAGCTGGTCACATAGCTGTCGGTGGCGCTTTCGGCGTGAGCCGTGCCGGCCTTGAAGGTTTCGCCGTTATAGGTTTTGAAACGGTCGGAATAAATATCCACCACCAGCCGTTCGAACAGCTTCATGTATTCTTGCTTCTGCTGCGGGTTCAGCGCGCGCCAATGCGTGGGACCCAGCGCGAACTTGCCCAGAAGGTTCAAATCAAAATCATCGTGCAGCATGGCGCGGAAGCGGCGCGAGGCTTCTTCTTGCGGAATAGACTTATCGGCCAGGATGCCGATCGCGCTATTGCCCAGCTTGCTGATGAAGCTCAGGGCGCGCTGGGTCTGCTCGGTGGCGTGCGCGGGCAGCGCCAGAAAAGGCAGGATCAGCAAAAACGCAAAAACAATTTTGGAAAAACGCGGGGCTCTCATGGGGTTTTGGCTCCGTGGATGATTAAGGCAGGCTTTTCAAATAGCATGATGAAAAAGCCTTGGCCAGTCAGACAAGGGTAATAAATCTTTGCGGCCCCAAAATGGCATGAGGTGTGGTTTTCCTGAGGGTTGGCGGTCAGGTATTGAAGCGGAAATGGCAGATATCCCCATCTAACAGCACGTAATCCTTGCCTTCCAGGCGCAGCTTGCCCGCCTCGCGCGCGGGGGCCTCCCCGCCCAGGGCGATAAAGCTTTGGCAGTCCACCACCTCGGCCCGGATGAAGCCTTTCTCGAAGTCGGTATGGATGACG
>JACQAB010000126.1 GCA_016195205.1 Pseudomonadota bacterium | reverse complement strand
GGCGGCGGCATATATCGTTGTCCGCGGCGGTGGGCAGTTTGGTGGTGGAGACCACGCTGTCGGTGCTCAGCACCTTCGCCTTCGTGCTGATGGGGCTTTTTCTTCTTTCTTACGGCGTGCCGGGTTATGGCCATGTGCTGCAATGGCTGATCGGATTGTTCGTGGCCTTCCTGCTAATTGCGGGGCTAATCGCCCTGCAGCGCATGGGCGCGTTTCACCTGGCCTCGCGCGCCATTAATTTTCTGGGCGGCGGCAAGTGGCAGCATCTGGTGGAAGGCGGCGCGCGGCTGGATCGCGCGGTGCGGGCGGTTTACGGGCGTCCGGCGCGGCTGGCGAGCTGCTTCCTGTGGTCATTTTTCGGCTGGTGGATCGGCGCGCTGGAATTCTGGCTGGCGCTGCGCTTCCTGCATCATCCTGCGCCGTTTTCCACGGCGATCGTGCTGGAAGCGATGATCCATGCCACCGGCAGCGCGGCCTTTTTCGTGCCCGCCAGCCTGGGCATTCAGGAAGCCACGCTGCTGTTTTTCGGGCAGATGCTGGGCCTGCCGCCCAGTGTGTGCCTGGCGCTGGCGCTGGTGCGCCGCTGCCGCGACCTTCTGGTGATGGTGCCGGGGCTGATCCTGTGGCAAATCCAGGAAGGCCATTCGGCGCTGGCGAAATTTGTGAAGGGTATTTCCAAGCGAAGCAATCAGACCCCACTCCCTCCGGGCGGCCGGAACTAGGCGTGCGGATCGTTGTCGGATTTGACAGCGGTTGAGTGAACTGGGTTTAGGGGGTTGGTTTAGCGGTGGGAACGCCGTGGCGGACGCCTTTGCACAGCGGGCCGTCCTGGTCCTGCGAAGAAGAAGGCCCGCGGCTGCGGCCGCCCATGATACCCCGGCGCTCTGGATCTGTTGTTATAATAGCAGGTGCGGGTTGTTGGTTCGTTAGGCCTGCGAGCGCGATGGGACGAGCGGGGGGTGCTGGGTCCACAACTGTCTCCGGTGGAATGGTTGCTGTTGCAATTGTATGTGAGCGTGTTTAATAGGCCGTGAATTTTTATGGTTAACGGGGCTGATCCTGTGGCAAATCCAGGAAGGCCATTCGGCGCTGGCGAAATTCGTGAAGAAAATAGGGGCGAGAGACGAGGGACGAGAGACGAGAGACGAGAAAATAAAAATCAACTCGCCTCTCGCCTCTCGCCCCTCGCCTCCAAGAAATCTGCTATTGCTGCGGCCACTTCCGCGCTTTTCGTATAATCCACGCGCGGCGGGCGGAACGGCGCCCATTGAAAGCGCTCGTACCACAGTTTCCCTTCATGCGGCGGCTTTGAATAATCGTAACGCGGCAGCGGGCGGAATTGCTCCTGCGTCAGGCGCAGCCCGGCCACATTGCCGCGCTCGGATTCATAAAGCCGGAAAGCGGCGCGCTTCATTTTTTGCTCTTCGGGCGAGAGCGCCAGCGTGATTTCCCCGCCGCGTTTCGCGATAAATGTGTTGGAATGCGCTCGCCCGCCGGCCAGGTGATATTCCGAAAACTCGAACACCGGCAGGCCGCTTTTCGAGGCCAGCGCGTTCAGCGCGTCGTGGTCGGGGTTACCGCCCTCGAAGGCCGGAACCCATAAAACCTCGGGCGCGCACAGGCGGATCGACGCCTCGACCTCAACCTTCACGTCCTTCAACTCGCGCCAAATGCGGCGCGCCGGGCGCTGCACGTTTTTGGTGACGATGTTCAGGCCCAGAAAATCAGCGGCTTTTTCAGCCTCCAGCATGCGGCGGGCGACGCGTTTCTGATAAGCGCCGCGCTGCCACGGCCAGAAATCCTCGCGCGGGATACAGCCCTGGCTTAAATAGGCCCCGAACACCCGCGCGCCCTCGGCCCGCGCCCGGGCGATGGCGGCGGCGCAACCGGCGATTTCGTCGTCGGGATGGGGAATAAGGATAAGGATGCGCTTAGCAAACATAGCTAGGTTCCCGTCGCAGCCTGCACCCTGATCTTCCCCGCGGCCTGTTCCCACGGGCTTAAAAAATCCTCGCGCAGGGCCTGTTCCCACGACGGATAATGTTTCAGCGCCGCGGCGCGGGCACCGGCGCGCAGGCTATTTTTTCCGTCCATCAGCCGAAGCAGCGCGTCTTTCCAGGCCTCAAGGCTGTCTTCTTCCACCATCAGCCCGGCATTTTCTTTTTCCAGAAAACGCGACACACCGCTGGCCCGGGCCGCCATCACCGGCAAGCCACAGGAAAGCGCCTCGGCCGCCACCAGGCTCCAGGTCTCCACCGTGGAGGGCAGCGCCAGAAAATCGGCGCTGGCATAGGCCACGGCCAGTTCCTCGGGCCGCAGAAAACCCAAAAGCGCGGCATGATTTCCCAGGCGCTGTTTTATTTCTTCGGCCGCCGGGCCCAGCCCCGCCACCGCCAGATAAAGCCTGGCGCCGGTTTGAATGGCGGCTTCCATCGCCGTCACTAGGCGCAGAATGTTTTTTCCTTCATCCAGCCGCCCGACAAAAAGCACGATCACGGCCTCCTCGGGAAAGCCTAGCCGCGTGCAGAATTGTTCACGGTCGCGTTTTTCGGGATGGAAAAGCTTTGAATCCAGGCCAAGGCGATAGCCGCGCACCTGGGTGGAGGGCAAGACCTGCCGCGCCGTTTTCAAATCTTCCTCGCGTGAAACCAGCACAAAACGGCAGGCTTTCTGATGCTGCCTCAAGCGCCGGGCCATGCCGCTTTCGGCGATATGCGAAAGCTTCAGCGTGTCATCCAGCACGCGGCCCGCGCCGCCCAGGATTTTTTCCAGAAAGGCGCGGGTAAAGATACGCGTGTAGGAAACGCCGTCGGTGTGCATGGAATGCACCAGCGGGATGCCGCGCGCTTGCGCCACTTTTTCCGCGGTGCGGGCATAGGCGAAAAAGGCGTCCGTCGTGTGAATGACATCCGCCCCTTCCAGCGCGCGCGCCAGACCGGGATGAAATCCCGCCAGGTCGGTATGCGCCGGAGCGTGCAGGAAAGGAATTTTCCGCGTGGTGAACACCGGCGGGTGTAGGATAAGCCGCGCGCGTTCATGCAGCCTTATTTCTTCCTCTTTCGGCCCCTGGGCATGAAGGGTTAGGGCCAACCCCGCCACTTTCTGCGCCGCCGCCGCCAGATTCTGCCAGCAGGTCACCTGCCCGCCGGCCTGCGGCGCCCATTCCAGATCAATCAGCACGTGAACATTCAAAGACGAAGTCATGATTGGACTTTTGCGTGACAAGGCGTTAGGCGTTAGGAATTAGGCGTTAGGAAAAAGCAAACTCGGCTAACGCCTAATTCCTAACGCCTAACGCCTAACGCCTGACTTTAGCATAGTCGCCTCTTGTTCAAATACCTTCTCCTTCTCTCGTTGCTTCTTCTCACCACCCCGGCTGAAGCCCAGGAAAAGCCGCTGTCGCTGGTCGACCGCGTGCTGAGCCTGCTGGGTCATGAAAACCTGCCGCGCCTGAAAGTGCAGCCCGAGGCGCAAATGCCGCCGCCCAGCGCCCTGGCCCCGCCGCGCATTCCGCCGCGCCGGGCCGAGGTGGAGCTGGCGCGCCGTTTTCTTCCGGTCTACGACCTAGATCGCGGCGGCGAAGGCAAGCCGCAGGTTTTGCCGTTCTTCGCTTCGGGCGAGTTGGAAGAACGCCACTCCGACATCCTCTCGATCATCGTCATGGTTCCCGATTCCGACCGCGAAGCGGCGCGCGCCTATGCCTTCGCGCGTACCGCGCAGGACGACGCTTCGGCCCTGCATCCGGAATGGTACGCCAACAACGCCTTTATCTTCGTGCCGCAGTTCCTGACCCCGGAAGACATCGCCCGCCGCGCCGCGCAATGGCCCGATGGCGGCGCGTCCTTGCTGCGCTGGGCGGGCGGCGGCTGGATTTACGGCGCCGACAGCGTGGCCGACAACGCCGCCGATCTGAACGCGCGCGGCATGACCGCCTATGCCGCGCTGGATTTCGCGCTGCTGGCCATCGCCAAGCGCGAGTTGTTCCCCGAACTGCAGCGCGTGGTGATCGTCGGCGCGGGCGGCGGCGGCGACTTCGTGCAGCGTTACGCGGCCCTAGGCGTCGCCCCCGATATTCTCAGCGGTGACAACATCAGCGTGCGTTTCGTTTCTGCCAATGCCTGGTCTTATATGTATCTCGACAAAACCCGCGCCGTGCCGCCCGAGGCCGGCACTCTGCCCGAACCTGGCGTCGAACCCGTTTTTGCGGCACCGAAAGAGGGCAGTTGCGCGTCTTATAATCTTTTCCCTTACGGCTTTGCCGGCATGCCTAATTACGGCCGCCGCCAGGGTGAAAACGAGCTGCGCCTGCGTTATGTGACGCGCACCGTTTTCTATCTTTCCGGCGCGGAGGCCACCCGGCCCCTGCCCGACGCCTCGCCACAGGCCTGCGCGCTGATTTTGCAGGGACGCAGCCTGGCCGAGCGCGCGCGGCTTTATTTCTCCTCGCTGCAAAAACTGTATGGCGACGATCTGGCGCGCACGCAGCGGTTTTATTCCCTGCCCAAGGTGGGTGAGCCCGCCCAGGCTATCTGGCAACATCCCTGCGGCCTTGCGGCGCTTTACGGCGATGGCGGCTGCGAGGCGGCGGGCGCAGTAGGAAATAAATTAAAGACGGTGGAGTAACCAAGACATGTCATGCCAGCGCAGGCTGGCATCCATGGCAGAAACCTTTCCGGTAGAGAGGCGGTTGCCATGGATCCCAGCTTTCGCTGGG
>JACQAB010000125.1 GCA_016195205.1 Pseudomonadota bacterium | reverse complement strand
GGTCCATCCCCGCCGCGCCTTCGGTGGCGTAGGCGGGAAGCTGGAGCCCTTCAGCGTGGGGCAGGCGCTGGATGGAGACTTGAAGCATTGTTGTCTCAATTAGAAAAGTCATGCCCGCGAAGGCGGGCATCCACGTTTTATTTATTTAAGGTTAAGATTCAAGATAGTCTTTTAGTGATATTTTTCCGTTGAAAAGCTTTCGCCTAGCTTCTTCCTTTTTTTGAGAAATTGGTTCTTGAGAGGTTTCTATCAGTTTTTCTAGGGTCCAACGCGGTGCCATGTGTGTATGTCTCCTCGAGAAGGGGGAAGACTTAAGTATACATTATTTTAACAACAGAAACCAGTGGCACCGTATCCAGTTAACGGTAATTCTCCTTGCTAAACCTCCGGCTATGCCGGAGCGAATAACGGCCGTTCTACATTGGCGGGATTAGTTTCCCCTCCCCCTGAGGGAGGGGATAAAGGGGTGGGGTCGGAAGGTTGCGGCGTGCTGTAGCTTTCAACAGTTTGAGAAACATCACGCCCCACCCCACCCCCGGCCCCTCCCTTCCGCCTCCGCTAAAGCTTCGGCGGACGGGTCGCCCCAGACCCTCCGTAGCCTTGGCGAAGGAGGGCAAGGGGAGGGGAGAAGAGAGGCATGTCTTCAAGCCCCTTTTAGGGGCTCCTGATTCATACTCCCCGCTTTGCGGGGAGTGATTGATTATTTTCGGAGACCCCATGCAAAAAAAGCAATGCCCACGGCAAGCATTATGCCCCCAGTACTTGTATCAGATATGCTCGCTGCTTTGAGTAGAATGTTACAGCCAGCAATTGCGAGCAGCACTCCAAAAATCTTTTTTCCCTTTGCCAGCGCGGATTTTTCCATGCGCGGCAGGGCCTCAACGCGGAGGTTTTGGCCTTCACGCCATAAACAAAGCGCCTCATTTTCATCGGAACCGAACACGTTTTTGGACACGTCGTTGGCGATCAGCGCGTCACAATTCTTTTTCAGGATTTTTTCGCGCGCCGCTTCTTCCAGATCGCCGGTTTCAGCGGCGAAGCCCATCACCAGGCGCGGGCGGCGGTTGCCGGCGCGGCACAGGGTTTGCATAATGTCGGGGTTTTCTTCCAGCGCCAGTACTGGTGAAGTGCCGTTCTTTTTTAATTTTACGTTTGATGAATCTTTCACCCGCCAATCGCCCACGGCGGCGGCGCAGACGGCGATGTCGGCGGGCAGGGCGGCGAGCGAGGCTTCCAGCATTTCCTGCGCGGTGTGAATCTGGATGCGGCGTGTGTGCGCCGGCTCGGCCAAGGCGGTGGGCCCGCTGATCAGCGTTACATCGGCGCCCGCTTCACCAAGCGCTTCGGCCACGGCATAACCCATTTTGCCGGAAGAGCGGTTGCCGATATAGCGCACCGGATCAATCGGTTCCTGCGTCGGCCCGGCGGTGACCAGTGCCTTGCGCCCGGAAAGAACTCCCGGCCTGGAAAGCTGCTTTTGAATCGCCTCGAAAATCATTTCCGGCTCGGCCATGCGGCCGATGCCTTCTTCGCCGCAGGCGGCCTCGCCGTATTCGGGGCCGATGCGCAAAACGCCGCGCGCTTCCAGTCGCGCGAGGTTCTCTTGCGTCGCCGCGGCCTGCCACATCTGCGGGTTCATGGCGGGCGCGACCAGAAGGGGGCGGTTGGAGGCCAGCAGAATGGTGCTGGCCAGATCATCGGCATAGCCTTGCGCCATTTTGGCCAGGATATCGGCGCTGGCAGGCGCGACCACCACCAGATCGGCCGCGCGCGACAGGGCGATATGCCCCATTTCAGATTCTTCGGTGAGCGAGAACAACTCGCCGCGCACCGGTTCCTCGGCCAGCGCCGATACCGACAGCGGCGTGACGAATTGCGCCCCGCCCCTGGTGAGCACCGGCAGGACGCGGATTCCGGCCTTGCGGCACAGGCGGATCAACTCCAGCGCCTTATAGGCGGCAATGCCGCCGGTGATGATTAAAGTTATGCTTCGCATAGGGACTGGGGACTGGGGATCAGGGACTAGAAGATATAGCACAAAATTTTTCCAGTCCCGAGTCCCCAGTCCCTAATCAACTTTCTCATTCTCGTAAACGCCCCAAATAACTTCCCTTTTCATATAGCCGCCGATGCCGTCGACTTCCACCTTGCACCATTCCTCACGGCAGCGCAGCAGGCGGCCCTGCACGCCGGCCTCGGCCTCGGCGCGGTGCGAGGAGCGTTCGTCGCGCTCGCGGAAAACGGTTTGCATGCCGCGCCCCGTAATCAGGAAGGCGCGCTTGCCCGACAGGTTGGATTGATGCACCCAACCCTCGGCGCCCTCGGAATCGCGGATGCGGCGCCAGGTGTCAAACTCGGCGGTGATTTCCACCGGCAATCCTTTGCGCCGGAACACCCACAAAATGGGATAGCGGAAACCCGGCCCGGCGCGCATATATACGCTTTCGCCGCGCAAACTGGCCCAGCGCGGCAAAGGCAGGCCGGAACGCTTGATGGCCGACGCGATGCCGTTGGCCGCGGCAGGCTCGGCGCGGGCTGGCGCGGTTATAAGAAAAACCATTGCAAAAAGAAATGTCATGCCTGCGAAGGCAGGCATCCATGGCCGAAACCTTTCCGGCAGAGAGGTCGTTGCCATGGATGCCAGCATGCGCTGGCATGACATTGCTTCTTTATGGCTATTGCCTTCCATAGCTGTCCTCGAAACGCACAATATCGTCTTCGCCCAGATAGGTGCCCGATTGGACTTCAATCACGACCAAGGGAACCTTGCCCGGATTGGCCAACCGATGTTTGGTGCCCGCCGGCAAGTATACCGACTGGTTCTCGTAGACGAAAAGCTCTTCCGCGTCGCGCCGCACCTTGGCCGAGCCGGTGACCACCACCCAATGCTCGCTGCGGTGGTGGTGCATTTGCAGGGAAATCCGCGCCCCGGGCTCTACCAGCAGGCGTTTGACCTGGAAGCGCGGGCCTTCGCACAGGCTTTCAAACCAGCCCCAGGGGCGGTAAACGCGGCGCGAATGGGCCACTTCCGCGCGGCCCTGCTTTTTAAGCTTTTCCACCAGGGATTTCACTTCCTGCGCGCGTGACAGCGGCGCCGCCAGCACCACGTCGTCCAGCGCGACCAGCAGGGTGTTTTCCAGGCCCAGCGAAACCGCGAGGCGGCCCTCGGACCGGATTAAAGAATTCCGCGTGTCTTCCACGAAAGCGTCGCCCTCGATCACATTGCCGTCGGCGTCTTTCTTGCCCATCTCCCACAGCGACTGGAAACTGCCCACGTCGCTCCACGCCATGTTGACCGGCACCACGGCGGCTGATTTGGTGCGCTCCATCAGCGCGTAGTCGACCGAAATGGCGGGCGCTTTTTCAAAGGACTCTTTATCCAGTCGCACGAAATCCAGATCGCGTGTTGCTTTGTCCAGCGCGGCTTTGGCGGCACTGACAACATCGGGCACGTATTCGGTAAGTTCTTTCAGCGCCTGTTTGGCCGGAAACAGGAATATGCCGGAATTCCACAGATAGCCGTCCTTCACATATTGCGCGGCGGTTTTGGCGGCGGGCTTTTCCACGAAGGCTTCGGCTTTATAAGCCGGGCCGGTCGCCGCGCCCGGTTTGATATAGCCATAGCCAACTTCCGGCTTGGTGGGCTTGACGCCGAAAGTAACCAGATATCCCGCCAGCGCCGCTTCCGCCGCCTGAACACAGGCCGTGGCGAAGGCGTTGGCGTCGCCCACGGCGTGGTCGGTGGGCATCAGCAGGAAAAGCGGATTTTCTTCCTTGGTATTTTGCAACAGCCAAAGACAAGCCAAAGCCGCTACCGCGGCGGTGGAGCGCGGCACGGGTTCCAGCAGAATGGTTTGCGGCGAAACGGAAAGCGCGCGCAACTGCTCGGCGATGATGAAGCGATGCGCCTCGGCGCAGGTGACGATGGGCTTGGCGAAAGCCGGTCCGCCGCGCAGGCGCATCACCGCTTCCTGCAATAAACTATGCGCGCCGCCGGTTTTCAGGAACTGCTTGGGATAATCGCCACGCGACAGCGGCCAGAGCCGGGTGCCGGAACCGCCGGACATGATGACGGGATGGATGAGCATGGAGAGGCGTTAGGCGTTAGGAATTAGGCGTTAGGAATAAGAGGATCAAAATCTGCGTATAAACACAACCTTACTAACGCCTAACGCCTAATTCCTAAGGCCCAGTAAAATACTTCTTCAAATTGGCGCGGATGCGCGCCAGCGGCGGGGTGCCGGGGTCGGGCAGCGGGAAGCTTTGCCCGGTGATCTGCTCGAACACGCGGATGTAAGTGGCGGCGGCTTCCAGAATAATTTCCTGCGGAATTTCGGGGATTTTGTCTTTATACGGATCGCAGCGCGAAGATACCCAGCGGCGGATGAAGTCTTTGTCCAGTGTGTCGGGCGGCTCGGTTTTTTCAAAGCGCTGCGCATAGGTATCCGCCAGCCAATAGCGGCTGGAATCCGGCGTATGAATTTCATCCGCCAGCACTATTTTGGCATCCCCCTCTGTTCCGCTCCCTGCGGTCGCAGCACAACCGGGTGATGCCGCAAGTTTCCCCGCCTCGTCAAAGCCGAATTCGTATTTGGTATCGACCAATATAAGGCCGCGCCTGGCCGCCACTTCACGCCCGCGGGCAAACAGCGCCAGGGCGATGGCGGAGACTTCCTGCCACTGTTTTTCATTCAGCAACCCCAGCGACACCACTTCGCTTGCGCTCAGCGGCGCATCGTGGTCGCCGTGTGCGGCCTTGGTG
>JACQAB010000124.1 GCA_016195205.1 Pseudomonadota bacterium | reverse complement strand
CGATAAACATCCGGTTCTTTGGCATGCCAATGGCCATCTGGCCCTGGGGCCCGAAACGCTTTCACAAATAGACGCATTCATTCATGACCGTGGCGTGGACAAAAATTCTCCGCTCTATAACACCAGCTCGCCCTTTTACCTTATTGGGGGCCCGCAACAAACCGATAGGGAATTGGAATCTTTCGACACCAGCCAGAAAAGCCTGGATACGCTAAAAAAACGGGCTGAAGAAATGGCAAAAACCGCGCCGCATGTGCCTACCAAAGAGGAAGCAGCCGAGATCAGGGCCGCAGCCGCCCGCGCCGAGGCAGAGCCGGAAGAAGCCCCTAAGGCCGCCCCACTACCCGCACCTGCCATAAAACGCGAGGCGGCAAGCCCGGGCCGCTTCTCAGCTAAAGAATTTTTCAGCTCACACAACAGCGCCAATTAACGCTTGCTGTTTTCTTCCTTCAGTTCTTTCAACTTTATCAGCATGCCCATTGCCGGCTGGAAGGTAGAATCTATCTGCAATGCCCTGTTGAATTCGGCCGTTGCCTTTTCCACATTGCCCAGTTCCAACATCAACCGCCCCAGATTGTAATGCGTTTGTGGATAGGTGTCTTCGGTTGCAATGGCCTGTCGGTAGTGCTCCAGCGCCAAGTCATCTTGCCCGGCGTCGTCATAAGCCATGGCCAGGTTATTATGCAGCCGCGCCGACCCTTTTTCGTATTGCAGGATGTAGCTATAAAACCCGATCGGGTCGCTCCACACCGCATTCTGCATGCAGGTGAGCATGACAAAAACAAAGGCGGTGACAGAGGCCAGTCCTATCCCGACTGGTTTGACCTTTTCCTTTTTCTCAAAGAACAGGGCCAGGGCTTCCGCAAAACCAAGAAACAGCCCGATGGAAGGCAGATACATCCAATGCTCAAGAAAAATGGCGTTGACGGGAATAATGATGCCGCTGCATGGAAAATAAGCAGCAAAAAACCACAATAGGCCGAACACCACCGCGTTGCGTGCCGGATCTCTTTTATTCAAAAAGCTTTTTACCACCAGCCATCCACTGCCCAGAACCATGGCCGCGCCGAAAAGAACCGGGGCGAAGAAAAAATTCGCATAAATGGGGAAATTTCTTTCCATATGCAGGTTAATGGGCGTCGCAAGCAGCAGCAAATAATGGGGCAGCGTGGCCAGGAAACTGAAAACCCGCACCAAAACGTTTTCCGTATAGACATTCGAGATTTTATAGAAATGAAAATCGTGATTGAAATTCAAAACAGTGGCCCGGGCCACCAGGTAAAGCGCGGCGATCAGCCACAGCGGCAGGGTTTTCACGCCATGGCGAAGGATTTCCTTTCTGTTTTTGAAATAAAGAACAAGAAGAAGCAGGGCTGGGAACACAATCGCCGTTTCCTTGGCCAGCAGGGCCAGAATAAACAGCCCGGCGCACAGGATTTGCCTGCGAATATCCCATTTATCCCACGCCAACAGCCCGCCCAGCACAAATAGCACATGCAGCGGGTCGGCCGTGGCGCTCATATACGTCACCGCTTCGGTATGGATGGGGTGCACCGCCCATAACAGCGCCGCGAAAAAGGCCGGGCCGCGCCTGAAGCCCAGTTTTTCGGCCAACAGGAGGACCAGCACCGCATTCGCGGCATGCAGCGCCACGTTCAACCCATGAAAAACCGGCAGTGAAAAACCAAAAAGCTGCGTGACGATGAAATAAAAGGAAATTTGCAGAGGGCGGTAAAAAGAATCTTTGCCGCCAAAGCCGGCCGTGGTGCTGGAATTAAAAATATCGCTTAAATGCGACCAAGAATGTAGGAATTGGTTTTTAACCAGCAGGAATTCGTCATCGAACAGGAACGCGTTGCCGTAGATGTTGGAATAGGCTATCGCCGCCGCCAGTGCCAGAAGAACGTAAGGCAAGACAGGCTCGATCTTTGCGCGCGTAAGGGTGGGAGGCATCGGCGATTAGCGGATCAGTTTGACCTTAAGCGATGGGATATCCAGCTTAGCCCATGCCTTGTCGCTTGTAATAGCTGTCGCATGGCGTTGCATAGCCGTTGCAAGACAGGCGCGATCCCCCAAAGAAAGCCCAAAACACGATGTCGTCCTCGATAATTTGGCGGCATCCAGCGCCAAAGACAGGTCAAAAGGAATGGTTGCCTGCACGATCTTATCGATTCTTTTTCGGGCGCTGAAAAGATCTACCCCGTCAAGCAGCAGCCGCGTCATGCTCTCACAAACATTTACACTTGAAACAGCGCATCTTTCCAGAAGGGAAGAAACAAATGCCGCGCCTGGTTCTTCGTAGATAACGGCAAGGATGGCCGAACTATCGAGAACGTAAGCGTACACGCTTCGCCTCTTTCAATTCGCGTTTGGCTTCGCGGCGGCGTTCGGCAATCAGGGCATCCACCATGCTTAGGCCTTTTCGTTTGCGGCGCGATTGTTTTCGGACAACCGCGCGTATGGCCTCCAGCGCCATGCGTTGGGACGAGATGCGCAATTCACCCTCCCTTATGTCCAAGGTAAGATTATCCCCGACGCCTAAGCCGAGCATCTTACGCAGGGCCGCCGGGATAACCACCCTGCCGCCTTCCTGTAATTTTGTTCGATACTCTAACACGGATCGATCCTTCAATTTAGCCATTTTCTTAATTATGACATAAAAACTCTAATATGGCAATAATTCAAAATATGCCATATTCAGCTATTTATGGCTGGCCATGCTTCGTGGAGATGAAGGCGCCTCAAGCTTTTTCCAGATTCTATCGGCGTACAAGCAGAAGGATTCTGAAAGCGGATTTTGTGGTTCAGCCGCGACGATGGGCGTTCCGGCATCAGAAGTCTCCCTTAATCGCAACGCCAGCGGAATCGCGCCAAGGAACTCTTCTCCGATGCGCTTTGCTTCGGCTTCCACGCCGCCCACGCCGAAAATATCCCCGCTCATATTCTCGATCATCCCAAGCACCGGCACGTTCAACTGCCGGAACATGGCGATGGCCTTGCGGGCATCGATCAAAGCCAGATCCTGCGGGGTGGAAACCACCACGCCGCCGGCCATGGGCGTGGATTGCACGAAAGTAAGCTGCACATCGCCGGTGCCGGGGGGCATATCCAGCACCAGCGCGTCAAGCTCGCCCCAGGCCACGTCTTCCACCAGTTGGCGGATGGCTTTTTGCACCACGGGGCCGCGCCAGATGATGGGTGTGTCTTCTTCCACCACGAAGCCGATTGACATGATACGCACGCCGAATTTTTCCAGCGGCACCATTTTATTATTTTCAGTGCGCGGCTTTTCCGTCAGTCCAAACAGGCGCGGCACCGAGGGGCCGTAAATATCGGCATCCAGCAATCCCACCCGCAGGCCTTTTTGCGCCAGCGCCACGGCCAGATTGGCGGCGACGGTGGACTTCCCCACCCCGCCCTTGCCCGACATGACAGCGATGATTTTCCCCAGATGATTGGCTTGAAACACGCTGGGCGCCTTGCGTGGCGCGGCGGACTTGCTGGCGGCAGTGAAAACAGCGCGCGCGGCTTTGATTCCGGGCAGCCCGCTCACCGCTTTTTCGGAAAGCTTGCGCAGTTCCGGCACCAACGCCTGATCGCCCTCGAACAGTTTCAAAACAAAAGTGGCTTCGCCATTTTTCAGGACCACGCCTTCAATCATGGCAAGCGCGCCAAGGCTGCCGCCGCGCTGCGGATGCGGCAACACTTCCAGGGCCTTACGGATATCGTTCTCGTTCGCGGGCTTGCTGCCAAAAAACATCAAAAAATTCCTTCTTTGCTTCGTTGGTCATTATATGATTTAAAAGCAGTCCTTACAAAAGCCAAACACACACACCTTCATATAGCAAAATGAGCTGGAACAACAACGGGCCCTGGGGCGCCGGACCCTCGAACAATCCAAGGCCAAACCGTCCGCAACCTGCGGAATTGGACGTGGAAGAGTGGCTGCGCAAAGGGCGGGATCAGCTGCGCCGGATCCTGGGCGATGGCGGTCCGAAAGACCCCAGCCCACGCCGCTGGTGGGGCATGGCCATCACTGTTTTTGCCATTTTCTGGCTGGCCAGCGGATTTTTCCAGGTCTCCCCGAACCAGGCAGGCGTCGTGCTGCGCTTTGGCAGGGTGGTGCGTGTGGAGCAACCCGGGCTGCATTACCACCTTCCCGCTCCTGTCGAAATGGTGCTAATGCCCGATGTGACCACTGTGAACCAACTGAAAATCGGCGACAGCGGCCATACCGACAGCAACGAAACGGATCAGAACAGCGAACCCAGCGAAAGCCGCATGCTGACCGGCGATGAAAACATTGTGGAAATGGATTACTCGGTATTCTGGCGGGTGAAAGACCCGGTGGATTACCTGTTCAACATCCGCAACCCCGCGCTGACCGTAAAACTGGTTTCCGAAAGCGCCATGCGTGAGGTAGTGGGTAAAATGGAAATTCAGCCCATCCTTACCGAAAAACGCTCGCAGATTGAGGTCGAAGCGGCCGAGCTGATCCAAACCATGCTGGACGATTATCACGGCGGCATCACCATCATGCAGGTGCAGCTGTTGAACGTGTCACCGCCCCAGCCGGTGGTCGATGCCTTTAACGACGTGCAGCGCGCCCGCGCCGACGGCGAACGCTTGCGCAACGAGGCCCAGGCCTATGCGAACGATATTCTTCCCCGCGCCAAGGGCGACGCCACCAAAATGCTGCAGGATGCCTTGGGCTATAAGGAAAAGGTGGTCAGCATCGCCAAGGGCGAGGCCAGCCGCTTTGAAAACGTGCAGAAAGCCTATGCCGAGGCACGCGACGTTACCACCACCCGGCTTTATTTCGAAGCCATGGAAGACGTGCTGGGCGGCGCCAACAAAATCATTCTTGATCCCGGCGCGGCAAAAAGCGGCGCGGTGCCTTATCTGTCCCTGCCCGAGATGATGAAGAAACCCGCCGCACCTGCCGAAGGAGGCCAACCGTGAGAATTATTAAAGCATTGCTATCTAAGCATGCGAGACAGGCCCCCCTCCCGAAGGGCAGGGAAATCCACCTTTCCCAGCCGAAAGGTTGCCGCTAAATGAAATCTAAAAATATTCTTCTCGTTGTCGCCATCCTTGCCGCCTTGTTCGCGGTGACCGACACGTTTTTCATCGTCAACCAGCAACAACAGGCGCTGGTGCTGCAGTTCCGTGAAGCCTTGCGGACCATCAAAAGCCCCGGGCTTTATGTAAAACTGCCTTTTATTCAAAGCGTGGTACTGTTCGACAAACGCATCTTGTCCATCGAGGCCCCGCCGCAGGAAGCCATTCTGGCCGACCAGAAGCGCCTGTTGGTGGATGCTTTCGCGCGCTATCGCATCACCGACCCCTTGCGCTATTTCCAGCGGTTGAATAACGAACGCCGGGCGGTGGACCAAATCAGCATCCTGGTGAATTCTTCCATGCGCCAGGTGCTGGGCACGCTGACCATGCAGGATGTGTTGTCGGCCGAACGCGCAAAAATCATGAACACCATCCGCGACGAGGTGAATACCAAAGTCTCGAATGAAGAAGGTTATGGCATCGAAATTGTGGATGTGCGCATTCGCCGCGCCGACCTGCCTGACGAGACCAGCCAGTCGATCTACGCCCGCATGCGGTCGGAACGCCAACGCCAGGCCGCCCAATTCCGCGCCAATGGCCAGCAGCAAGCACAGGAAATCCGCTCGAAGGCCGAGCGTGAGCGCACCGTGCTGCTT
>JACQAB010000081.1 GCA_016195205.1 Pseudomonadota bacterium | reverse complement strand
GCCGGTGGCCAATTTAAACGGATTGGCGGCTCCGACCAACACCACCATCGTGGCGACCCCCACCCTGCCGGAATATGATTCTGCAGCACCGGGAGCCGATGCCACCTCTTACACTCAGACTTCGGTCAAGATCGACGACAGCTTCACCATCACCTACGGCATCAGCAGCAATGACGCTGCCTTCCAGAATCTCATCCTGGGGTTACGCTGGGCCTATCAGGCCACGCAGGAAACCACCGACGCCGCCTTTACCACCGACATGGATAACGCCCGCAGCCTTCTGGATACGGGCATCACCAGCATGCGCAGCCTGCATGGACAGGTGGCCAGCAACCTGGCGCAGTTTGAAGCTACCAAGAAAATACAAACCGATTTCCTGTCCGACGCCCTGGGCCAGATCGACGACATTCAAAACGCCGACCCGGCCAAGGTCGCGACCGAAATCTCCTTTGCCCAGGCCCAATTGCAGGCCAGCTATTCGGTAACGGCTAAAATTGCGTCGCTGTCACTGGTGAATTTTTTATCTTCCTAGTTTTTAAACGGGGTGCCAATATGCACGATCTTTCTGGAGGTTTGTCGATGTTTGCGGGGGGATCCAACCTGCGCTTGCCGCTTGATCCGGTAACGCTCAGCTATGTTATGGCGCTGCGTGGCATTCGTCCGCGCCTGTCGCCCGAACCTTTCACCTATGGCGAGCTGGGCTGCGGCACCGCCGAACGGCTGATCCTTTTCGCCGCCTGCAATCCTGAAGGAACCTTCTTCGGCTTCGATCCCGATATAACGGCACTGAGCAAAGCTGCCGAGACAGCTGAAAAATTGAATCTGAAAAATATTACCTTCAGCCAGGCCTCGGCGTCTGATTTGAACGACGCGGTGGCCAAAGGCGTGATTGGCCAGAAATGTTTCGATTATCTTATTTACAGCGCTCCGGGAAATCCTGCCGTCGAAGAAGTGGGCACGCTGAAAGACTGTTCGAAGGTGCTTTTGCGCGACAACGGTATTTTTGCCTATCGCTACCGCTTGTATGACGCAGCAAACGGCGACCAGCTTCTTTTTGAAAATCTTACCCGCCAGATTCTGGCGGAACAGCCGAATGCCGGCGAAGCCCTGACCAAGGAGTGGCGCCAGCTTTGCCAACTTTATTTTGCGGCCCATTTCGCACAGGCCGAAGCCTTTGATAAGGCGCTGAGCGAAGGCCAGGGCCTGACCTGGCTGAAAAACCATGCCCCCGCCGCCACCCAACCCTGCAGAACTCTGGAAGTGGCCCGGACTTTTTCCGGCCGTGACTTCACTTTCCTTGGCAGCGCGCAGATCTCCGGAAACTATATGGAACTCTCCACGCCTGAATCCGCCCATCTGCCTTTGGGCGCGCGGCGCATGCATCCGCTTTATGAAGCCTTTAAAGACCTGGCCATGCAGGTCGACGAGCGCACCGATCTTTGGGCGCACGAGCCTCTGCAGCGCAGCGATAATTTGATCACTTTGTTCGGCGGCTTCACCTTCGGCACCACCGAAGCGCCCGAGCGCATCGCCCGCACCGTTACCTTCCAAGGTAAAAGCTTTTCCTTTGTCGGTCCGCTTTATGACGGCGTTCTTTCGCTGGCCACGGTCATGCCGGTGACGATGGGCGACCTGGTGCACCATGAAAGCCTGAAGGACATCGATAGCCTTACCCTTCTCAACACCGTGCAACTGGCGGTGGCCTGCGGGTTATTGCAGCCCATGCGTTCGTCCTTCGAGGGTGGCGTGGATATGGAAAGCCCCAAGCTTCTGGGCAGCTATAATCAAAGCCTGCGCGAGGCCCAGCTTGACTTGCAGGACTATGCTTTCGCTTCCGCCGTGGTGGGCCGGCCGGTGTTTCTATCCGGCATGAACGCGCTGGTGCTGCAGGCCCTGGACAAGGGCGGCATGACGCAGGTGGGGTTGCTGCTTGGCGACCAGCTGGTCCGTCTTTCGCAGCATCCTTATCTGCGGCCCCTGAATTTGGGCGAACCGAAACGCGCCGTGAACGAAGCCGTGCGTCAGATTGAAACGGTGTTCCACCAATCCTACATGCGCTGGTTCAGCCTTGGCATCGTTACCACTGAAAATACGTAAAGCGGCGTGGATCTAGGGGGCTGTACTCATAAATAGCCTGAGGTTCTGTTAGCATAGGAAAACGCTATGCCAGGAAACGAGCGCCGCCGTAGTTAACCTACGGCAAGCGAAGTTGACGCCGCAGAGCGTTTTCCTATGCTAACCCTTTCGGGCGCGGCAAAATCATCGCCCGGCGTCTTCAGAAAGCTTGGCCGTAGTTCCGGCTACGACCTGCGCTTTCTTCAT
>JACQAB010000080.1 GCA_016195205.1 Pseudomonadota bacterium | reverse complement strand
GGCAATCACCTCGCGTAGCTTGCTGTAAAATAGAATGGCGGTCTTGCGGTTCACCCCCGCCAGGTCGGCCGCGCTCCGGGCGGGTGTTCCCGCGACAAAGTGCTCCACCAGCCTCCGCTGCTCAGAAAACCCAAGCCTGCTTCGTCTTCTCTGCATTCCCTGACCCTAGATAAGCTTCCTTATCTGGGCCAGCCCCTTTTTTTAATGAGTCCAGACCCTAATTAAGGCTCGTCCTTATCGCCGGAATCCTTTTCCAAAACACACCGTTATGCTGGCTTT
Source organism: Pseudomonadota bacterium (assembly GCA_016195205.1). Taxonomy (GTDB): domain Bacteria; phylum Pseudomonadota; class Alphaproteobacteria; order UBA9219; family RGZA01; genus JACQAB01. The sequence goes on along the minus strand of JACQAB010000080.1, from coordinate 2,455 downwards.
CGCCCTATTATCCAACTCCACATGGGAAAAAGATGTTGAGTGGCCCATAGCAAGGGAACATCGGTAAATCTTTGCCGGTAAACAGAAGGGATATTTCCCATGACGAATGATCCGAAATCAGGCTCGCCCGAGCAGGACAAGAGCAAATTTCCCGGTCAACAGCCGGATAAAAACGCTCCGCAACCTGTATCGAGCCCGCCGCCCGCAAACCCGGGCAACAAAGCTTAAAACCTTTGTCGAGTTTTGAAGGATGGGGGAAGCCGAAAGGCTTCCCCTGTTTCTTTGGGGGGGATAATAAAAAGTAGAAATCGGGAATGTTTAAATTGCTCTCTCTCTTCCACGCCTTTCCTATCAATCCTCTTTACCGTCCGTGCGATGTGCTTGCCGGATTTGTGGGTAGCCACCTCCAAGTCGTATAGCGTTTGCAGGTTGATCCATGTTTGCGCATCGACGCCAAACACGCCCTCCAGGCGCAGCGCCACCTCTGCTGTTAGGCCACTCAAACCTCTTATAATACGGCCAATATGCGCCTCAGAAATGCCGCTGGCCTTGGCCAAAGCATAGTTCGAAAGGCCCAGGGGTTTCATGAACTCGGTCTTGATGATGCTGCCGGGATGTACCGGCTTGATTTTGCTCTTGGTCTTTTTTCTCACGCGCATGCTCTATGCTAACATATTAGGTTAGTATTCATCAATAATAGTTTGAGAAGCATCTTGCACAAATAGAATTCCGTCATGCCCGCGTAGGCGGGCATCCACGAAAAGTCATAGAGCCATGCTGGTGGCCTGTCGTGGACCCCCGCCTTCGCGGGGGTGACATTCTTTTTAAAACTATATGTTTGACCTAGGCTGGTATTAAAGCCGCGTTTAGGGTATATCGCCCCCATGAAATTCGACACCATCATCGTCGGCGGGGGGCATGCGGGGGCGGAGGCCGCCGCGGCCGCGGCGCGCCTGGGCGCCAAAACCCTGCTGGCCACGCATAAATTTTCCACCCTGGGGGAGATGAGCTGCAACCCCGCCATTGGCGGCATCGGCAAGGGCCATCTGGTGCGCGAGATTGACGCGCTGGACGGGCTGATGGGAAAGGTGGCTGACGCCGCCTCGATCCAGTTCCGCCTGCTCAACCGCAGCAAGGGCCCTGCCGTGCGCGGCCCGCGCGCCCAGGCTGACCGCGCCCTGTACCGCAAGGCGATGCAGGCCGCCCTTAGCGCCCAGCCGAACCTGACCATCCGCGAGGTGGCGGTGGAAGATCTGCTGACCCAGCCCGACGGCAAAACCATTCGCGGTATCGTCACCGCCACGGGCGAGGAAATTCTGGCCCCCTGCGTGGTGCTCACCACCGGCACGTTCCTGCAGGGGTTGATCCACCGGGGCGAGGAGAAAACCCCCGCCGGGCGGCATGGCGAGGCGCCGGCCCTGGGCCTGTCTAAAACGCTGAATCGCCTGGGTTTTCCGCTGGGACGGTTGAAAACAGGCACCCCGCCGCGCCTGGATGGAAGCACGATTGATTGGTCCAGCCTGGAGATGCAGCCGGCGGATGTTGAGCCCTATTTTTTCTCAACCCTCACCACCACCTGCGCCAACCGGCAGATTCAATGCGGGGTGACGTATACCAGCGCGCGGGCGCATGAAGTGATCCGCGCCAATCTGCACCGCGCGCCGATGTATTCCGGGCAGATCAAGGGCACCGGCCCGCGTTATTGCCCCTCGATCGAAGACAAGGTGGTTCGCTTCGCAGAAAAAGAACGGCATCAAATTTTTCTGGAACCCGAGGGCTTGGACGACGACACGATTTACCCGAACGGAATTTCCACCTCGCTGCCGGTGGAGGTGCAGGATGAATTCGTGCGCGCGATTCCGGGCTTGGAAAAAGTGCAATTCATCCGCCACGGTTATGCGATTGAGTATGACTTTGTCGATCCGCGTGAACTCCTCCCCACGCTGGAAACCCGCCGCGCGCCGGGGCTGTTTCTGGCCGGGCAAATCAACGGCACCACCGGCTATGAAGAGGCCGCCGGGCAGGGGTTGATCGCCGGGCTGAACGCCGCGCTAAAGGCTTGTAATGCCGAGGCTTTTACGCTGGACCGCGCCCAGGCCTATATCGGCGTGATGATCGATGATCTGGTCACGCGCGGCGCGCCGGAGCCCTATCGCATGTTCACCAGCAGAGCCGAATATCGCTTAAGTTTGCGGGCCGACAACGCCGATCAGCGCCTCACGCCTTTGGGCATTTCCATCGGCTGCGTCGGCGAGGAACGCGCCGAGAAATTCACTTTGAGGATGGAAGCGCTGGAATCCGCGCGCGGGCTGGTGCGCGCGCTTTCCGCCACACCGCATGAGCTGGCGGAAGAGAGGATCGAGGTGAACCAAGATGGCGCGCGACGTTCCGCGCTCGATCTGCTTTCCTATCCGGAAATCACCTTGAGCGACCTGAAAAACATCTGGCCGCAGCT
>JACQAB010000071.1 GCA_016195205.1 Pseudomonadota bacterium | reverse complement strand
TCCAGCGCGACACCGGCACGGGAAAAACATCGGGAAAGCCAAAAAGAATTCCGGTTTTGTCGGAGACAAGGCGATGCGGGAAAAGGCCGAACAATTTCTTTTCGGCCGGAACGCTGTCGATACCGTGAAAATGCTTCAGCGCCGCCTTCGCCCCCCAGCAAAGAAACAGCGACGAAAGAACATGGGTGGTGGACCAGGAAAAAATCTTCTGCACCTCGGGCCAAATATCTTCCTCGGTCACGCTTGGTTTCAGCGCGTTGACGCCGGTGACAATCAGCCCGTCGAATTTCTTGTCCTTGATCTCGCTCCACCCACTGTAAAATTTGCGGATGTGATCGGCGGACGTGTTTTTGGTCTCGCGCCCCGCATGCACGCCGCGCACGTAATCATCGGTCGCCGCGAAAGTCAGCCGAACTTGCAGCATCGTGTTGCCCAGCCACAAGGCCAGTTGCCGCTCGGTGGCCTGCTTGTCGGCCATCAGGTTGATGATTCCGATTTCAAGCGGGCGAATATCCTGATGCTCGGCGCGCGCCTGCTCGATGGCCAGGGGACTGCCCAGCGAAGGCAGGAACGGATGGATTTCTTCACTGTTGATGATAACCGGCACAAAACCTCCAACCGGGGGCGGAATCCCCCGAAAACCAAGGGTGGCGAGGATTATTCTCGCCCAGAGTCGTGAGCTTCGAAAATGGCCTAAAACCTTACGAATCCGTTTAAATTTTGTGGCAGAGCCGCAACAATAGGCCCCGCGCTTGGCTAAACATTGCCAAATCCACGCAACTTGGCTAGGAAAAAGGCAGGCAAGATATTAATCTGACGTATCTTTTTTGCGGTTGCCCCCCACTAAAAGGGTCTTCCGTAATTCGCCAAGGTCCCAGGGGAATTACATGAACAGACTTCACCGCCTCCTTTTTGCTACTGTTGGCCTGATCGTGCTATCCGCGCCGCTCTTCGCGGAAGAAAACGATGAGCTGCTGCGCCCCATGATCGTGCGCTCGGATGGCAGCGCCCCGCCCGCTTCAAGTTCTGATTCCTCCGCGCCCGCGAACGACGGCATGGTGGCCATGCCCCCGCGCGCGGCCATGCCCGATGCACCTCCGGCCTCCACGGCCTCAGCAGCAGCTCCTCCTCCTCCTGCGCCCATGATGCAGGCTGCCCCGGTCGCGGCTCAGCCCATGTCCGATCAATCTCAGGCTTCCGTGGCTTCTGCCGACGCACCGCACTTAAGACTACCCCCCACGCCCAGCCTGGCCGCCATGCCACGCACGATGGCTTCCGCCCCGATCGGACGCAACATTTACGCCGATTTCGGACCGCCCAGCGGTTCCGTGGTTTCTGACCGCGTGTTCCAGTTGCGCGATGAATCTTTGGCCCTGCGCCGCGGCATCGACCAGAACACCGCTGAGTTCAACGAACTGCGCGGCAAGGGTGCTTCGGGCTCCATCCAATATCACTCCACCGTGGCGGCCATTACCGCGCGGCTTGAAGCAGGCACCACGCGCGGCAATCCGGTTCTGCTGCGCCAATGGAGCGAAGCGGAACAGTCTTTAAGCGAAGTGAATTATTCCATCTCGCGTCTGAACGTGCTGCAAACCGATCTTTCGGCGAACTCCGCCATGGCGGCCTATTTGCTGCAGGCGGTGCGCGCCACGTTTGAACTGTCGGGCGCGGTGGACGAAGACCACCAGCAACTGTCGATGATCCGTGATGAAGTGTCGCGTGGCACCGTGGAAATTGACCACATGCGCAACGATATCACGAAAGACATCCAACGCCAGACCACTTACCTGGCCCTTGAACGGCAGAACCTGCAAACCCTGGCCCTGGCCATTGACCGCGGCGAGTTGATGCATAACAGCCTGGCCGGAAAAAGCGTGGTGGTGTCGCAGCCGATGGATACTATGGGCACGCTTCCCGGCACGTCTCCCGAATACAGCGGTTTCCCTACCATGAGTGCCGAGGAACCCCCGGCTTACGCCGCCATGCCCGCGCCGGAAGCCGCGCCCCCGCCGCCCCCGGTTCAAAAATCGGGTCTGCCGGCGCGTAAGCCTCAGGCCAAGGCCGCCGTGGCCATGAACTCGGCCGGCGACGATACGTTAATACCCGCGCCCATGGAAGCTGCTGCACCGCCAAGCCCACCTCCGGTTAGTTCGCTGGGTCAACTGCTGGTGCTGGTGCGCTTCAACCAGGATACGGTTGATTATGAACAACAGCTTTATCAGGCCGTCAGCGACGCGCTTGACCGCAAGCCCAGTGCCTCGTTCACCGTGGTGGCCGTGGCGCCCAAGGGTGCGGATCCGGCCTCCATCGGTTCCGACACTGAATCCGCGCAACGCCATGCCGATGCGGTGAAAAGTTCGCTGCTGCAACTGGGCCTGCAACCCAATCGCATTGCGACCAGCAACATCTCTTCCGAAGCCGCCCAGGCGCCGGAAGTGCATGTGTATATCCGGTGATGTGCTGCCCGCGTAAGCCGCGCTTCCCCGCGCCAAGTCCTTAAGTTCGGGCGTTACTCCGCCGCTTCCCTGGAATAAATCTCCCCGCCTTTTTCGCGGAATTCTTCCGATTTTTCGGCCATGCCTTTTTCCGCCATCTCGCGGATTTCGGCCGAGATTTTCATCGAACAGAATTTCGGCCCGCACATCGAGCAGAAATGCGCCAGCTTGGCCCCTTCCGCCGGCAAGGTTTCGTCGTGGAAACTGGCCGCCGTGTCGGGGTCCAGCGACAGGTTGAACTGGTCTTTCCAGCGGAATTCGAACCGCGCGCGGCTTAGCGCGTTATCCCGCTCCTGGGCCGAGGGATGCCCCTTGGCCAAGTCCGCCGCATGCGCGGCGATTTTATAGGTTACCACGCCCACTTTCACATCGTCGCGGTCGGGCAGGCCCAGATGCTCTTTCGGCGTCACATAGCACAGCATCGCCGTGCCAAACCAGCCGATCATCGCCGCGCCGATGGCGCTGGTGATGTGGTCATAGCCCGGGGCGATATCGGTGGTGAGCGGGCCCAGCGTGTAGAACGGCGCTTCGGCGCAGACTTCCAGCTGCTTGTCCATGTTCTCTTTGATTTTGTGCATAGGAACATGGCCGGGACCTTCAATCATCACCTGGCAATCTTTCTTCCAGGCGATTTGCGTGAGTTCGCCCAAAGTTTCCAGCCTTCAATCATCACCTGGCAATCTTTCTTCCAGGCGATCTGCGTGAGTTCGCCCAAAGTTTCCAGCTCGGCGAACTGCGCGGCGTCGTTGGCGTCGGCGATCGAGCCGGGGCGCAAGCCGTCGCCCAGCGAGAACGACACGTCATAACGCCGCATGATGTCGCAAATTTCCTCGAAATGCGTGTAAAGGAAGCTCTCCTTATGATGCGCCAGGCACCATTTGGCCATGATCGAGCCGCCACGCGACACAATCCCCGTCACGCGCCACGCGGTGAGCGGAATATAGGCCAGCCGCACGCCCGCATGGATGGTGAAGTAATCCACGCCCTGTTCGCATTGCTCAATCAGCGTGTCGCGATAGATTTCAAAGGTCAGCTCTTCCGCCTTGCCTTCCACTTTTTCCAGCGCCTGATAAATGGGCACGGTACCGATGGGCACGGGCGAATTGCGGATGATCCATTCGCGGATGCTGTGAATGTGCCGGCCGGTGGAAAGATCCATCACGTTGTCCGCGCCCCAGCGGATGGCCCATACCATTTTTTCAACTTCCTCGGCCACGCCCGAGGTCACCGCCGAATTGCCGATATTGGCGTTTATTTTCACCAGAAAGTTGCGGCCGATGATCATCGGCTCGGATTCCGGGTGGTTGATGTTGGCGGGAATAATGGCGCGGCCCCGGGCGATTTCATCGCGCACGAATTCGGGCGTGATTTCATCGGGAATATTCGCGCCGAAGCTCATCCCCTTATCGCGCGCAGCGTCTTTCATCAGCTTGGACCCCAAGTTTTCGCGGATGGCGATGTATTCCATTTCCGGCGTAACGATGCCCACCCGTGCATAGGTCAATTGCGTAACGCTTTTGCCTTCCTTGCCGCGCAGAATTTTGCGGTTGGATAAATCAAACTGCTGAACACTGATTTTCTCGCCGGGTTTCAGGCCGTCGTCTTCCGGATTGCGCACGCGGCCTTCGCATTCCTCAACATCGCCGCGATCCAGAACCCACTGGCGGCGCAGGGGCGCAAGGCCTTTTGCGATATCGATCACGGCATCCGGATCGGTATAAGGGCCCGAGGTGTCATACACCCGCAGCGGCTTCTCGCCCGAGCCTTCGGCCAGGCTGATTTCGCGCATCGCCACACGCAGGCCGGGGTTTTTCTCGCCCGGCACATAAATTTTCTTGGAAGAAGGGAACCCGCCGGTGGTGACGGTAAAGCCCGCAGCTTGGTCAAGCATAACGCCCTCCTCTTTGTTATTGTCATCCCCGCGAAGGCGGGGACCCACGAAAACCGAACGGCTTGGCGCGTGGCCTATCGTGGATGCCCGCCTTCGCGGGCATGACATTATGGGGTGCGGGGAGAGTTTTCCTGAATAGTTCCAATCCCTCCGCCGGCATGACCCGGTTCAGGTTCTAAGAGTTCAGGCTTACGCCTATCTCAGCCCTTCCATGCAGGCATGGAAGGGCTCCTCTTGGAAACATGGGCAAGCATGCGCTTAGAGCAAAAGGCTGTCAAATAAGATAAGGTGTCATCCCAGCGCATGCTGGGATCCATGGCAACCGCCTCTCCCCCGGAAAGGTTTCTGCCATGGATGCCTGCCTTCGCAGGCATGACATTAAAGAAGTTTCTGCGCCGCGGCCACCACGCTATCTACCGTTAACGCACGCATAAGTTCCAAAGGATCAGACGTTTTCAATAGGCCAGGCACGCCGCCGCCTCCAGCGGATCGGTTTTTCCCACCAAATCCACAACTTCATGCGTTTTGCGAAGTTCCTGAATAAGCGGGTCGGCCTGTTCTTTTTCATTTCCGGCGGCAAGAACCGCAATGCGCGCCCCAGCCAGCATGCCCGAAGCCGTCAGCCGCCGCGCGGCTTCCACAAAACGCTCACCCGGCCAACACTTCCGATAGGAATTCGCCGTGGGGCACAGCGCCAGCACGCGCCCGCCCGGGGGCATCAGCTGCGCCGCCTTCTGCTGCGCGCTTTCGGTAATCCATAATTTGCTGGGTGGCGCGGGAGACAGATTTAAAAGTGCCGCCAGCTGTTCGGCCTTGTGCTTTTTAGGGTTCCCGCCGATGAAGCGAAACACATGGCGCGCCGGAACCAGGTAAGACACGAAAGAATTGCGGATATCCACCACCGCTTCCCATTTCTGCCCTACGCAGTGGCGCCACAGGTCAAGCCAATGCATCCCGCCCCGGGCCTTATCCAGCAGGATGATCTGTTCCAGCTTGGGCACGCCGGCGAAAAGGGGCGCGGGAACGGGGCCGCAGGCCACCGTCACGCGGTCAGGCGAAAAACGCTGCAAGGCGGCGTGCAAAAGCCCCGTCGACAAAACGGCATCGCCCAAGCGGTTGGATGTGATAAAAAGAAGTTTGCGTTCCATGGAGGCAGCTTAATCGCAAAATTACCCTAGGCCCAAAGATTGGAAAAAAGTTTTTCGAGGTTGCCTGTCTAAAGGAGGAAGCCCAACCTCTTCTCGTACAATGTCACGCATTCCTTGGGTAGTAATGGCTGCGTATCGTGGAAGTATCCGGCGCATAGATGCATTT
>JACQAB010000088.1 GCA_016195205.1 Pseudomonadota bacterium | reverse complement strand
GCCACGGCATGCAGATTGGGTGAAGCCACCACAATATTGGGCATGCTGCTCATCGACAGGGCGGCGCCAAGGATGGTCAGCGCGCCGCGGCAGTCTTTCTGCTGAAAGCCGCTGTCCTTTGCGGTTTGAATGATCTTGATCAGGATATCGGCGGCACTGGGAGACTGGCCAGCAGGAACCTGCGGAACGAAAGGTCCGGTAGCCGCAAAAATTTTCGCGGCAAGCTCAGGCTTGGTGGCAAGCAAGGCTGCGACCTGTTGCAAAAGGAACAAAGCCATTTCGCCTTGAGCATCAGGGTGTGCGGCGGCAATCGCGTTGATTTGCCCCGTGTTGCCGCTGTTGACGGCAGCCTGAAGCGCACTGCTCCATGGCGCGGCCATGGCAGGAAGGCTGGTGCCCAGCAATGCAACCAGCGCAGCAGCGAAAATGAATTTTTTCATGATACCCCTCTCTCTAAAGATTTTCGGATTGGTGCGCCCATATGTGGCGAACCAACAACGGTCCTTTCTAGCCGTTTTAAGAGAGGCTTGCCACAGTTTATGGCTTAATAACTGTGGTTAACGCGATTTTTATGGAGGGATGGATTTTATGCCACGGCCTGAAAGACCGAAGCTAACGCCTTGAACAAGTTGACATCTCGTCAATCCAGCTGGCGGAAACGATGGCGTCTTCCCCATGCTCCTCCAGCCAGCGGTTTTGCAGGAGATAGGCCTCCCGCTCCTTGGCATTGTTGCAGGGATAGCTTTTTCCGCCCAGAAGCTGGGCATGGTGCACCATTTCGTGGACGATATAGCTTTGCGATCTAAGGGAGTCCGGGTCCCAGATGATGTTGTTGATAATAATTTGCCCCGGCAGATAAGCCGCAATAGAGCGGGCTTGCTGAATACCCTGCAACCCCAGGGAGGTTTTCAGGCGAATGCCGCTAGCCACCACAATAGGCAGGGTGCTTATTTTTATATGGGTAGCGTTTTCAACCCATTTGGCCATGGGGCGCAAGGTGTCGTTTGAAATACGCGTGCCGTCAGGAACCGCCGCTTCCATTCTCGTCGGCAGGGCCAACACCATAAGCAATAACAGAACAACCGCTAATATCTTATGCAAAATAGAGTCTCCACGATCAATGGAGATCATTTTGCGGTTGCGCAACTAAATCGCGCTTAATTGTTCATCGCATTCAAAAAAACATTTATTTGAATTTTATCTAATCCTGCGCATTGTTTTGTTGTTCCATTTGATATTTCATTCCCAGCATGAATAACCACCTGTTAGCGCCGAAAAAAATATCGCGCCGCACTCTGCTGAAGGGCGCGTTTGCATTTACCATGCTGGGGCTAACCGGCTGCCAGATCCTTTCCGAAGAGCCTGTGACAGGCGCGGGACTTGGCCGTTTGGCGGCGCGTAAGAACTATTTATACGGCGCGGCGGTGCAAAGCCGGCAGTTTTCCAACCCACGTTTTGCCGCGGCGTTGAAACGCGAAGCCAGCCTTCTGGTGCCGGAAGGCGAGCTGAAATGGCGTGCTGTTCATCCGCATCCTGATGTTTTTGATTTCAGCGGTTATCGCCGCATTGCGGCTTTTGCCCAGGCAAACGGCATGGAAATGCGCGGGCATGTGCTGGTTTGGCATGATGCCAACCCGCCCTGGCTGAAACACGCGCTTACCCGCAAATCGGCGGAAGGGATTTTGAAAACACATATTCAGCGCGTGGCGCGAGAAACGTCGCCGCTCATTCGCGAGTGGGATGTGGTGAACGAAGCGGTGCATCCTTTATCCACCCGCGCAGACGGGCTCCGCCCATCTTTGTGGCTGGAGGCGCTGGGGCCCGATTATGTTTCGCTGGCTTTTCACACCACGCAGGAAGCCAATCCGGATCTCACGCTGGTCTACAACGACTATGGAACCGAATACGGCGATGGCAACGGCGCGGCGCGGCGGCGGCATATTTTGAATCTTCTGCAAAAGCTGAAACACGCCGGCGTTCCGGTGCATGCGCTGGGCCTGCAAAGCCATTTACAGGCGCACCGGCCACTGGGCGGGCAGGAATTCCTGAATTTCCTGTCGGAAGTACGTGGTTTGGGCCTGGCGGTGCGTGTCACCGAGCTTGATCTGGACGTCAGCCATCTGCCTGGCCGCATGGATGACCGCATTAAAGCCGCACAGAACTATGTGCGCACTTATCTGCAGATGGTTCAGGAAGGCGGGGCGGTGAATAAACTGCTCACCTGGGGTTTAAGCGACCGCATGAGTTGGCTGCGCCGCTATGTTCCAGGTTTAAGAGGCATGCTGCCGCTGGATGCGCAGTTTCAACGCGGGCCGATGTGGCGAACGTTGAGAGATGGCTGGGCAGAAAACTGATCGATATTTCCCCTCCCTTCCGCCTACGCTAAAGCTTCGGCGGACTCATTTGCGCAACTAACCCGGCGTAGCCTTGGCGAAGCCGGGTCGGGAGGGGTTAGGGGAGGGCATTATCGATCGGTCTCTCTAAAATAATAGAGGGTCGGCAGGGTAATGCCTCACCTTTATCCTCCCCCGAAAGGGGAGGAAAGAAATCAAAACGCCTGGCCCTTTTCCATCAGTGCGGGGATGGTTTTCATAAGAATGACGATATCCAGCCACGGGCTCCAGTTGCGGGCATACCAGGCTTCCAGTGCCACGCGCTCTTTGAAAGTTAAACGGTTGCGCCCGCTAACCTGCCAGGGGCCGGTAATGCCGGGGCGAACGGATTCGTAATAGGTAAAATCATCTTCGTAGAAAATTTCCTGCCCCTGCATAATGGGACGGGGGCCCACCAGGCTCATTTCCCCTTTCACAACGTTAATCAGTTGCGGCAGCTCGTCGATGCTGGTGCGGCGGATAAAGTCGCCGAACGGCGTGATGCGCGGATCTTTCTTAAGTTTCTGGAACTTCTGCCATTCCGCGGCGGCTTCGGGGTTATCGTCCAAATGGCGCCGCAGGGTTTGGTCGGCATCCACGCGCATCGAGCGGAATTTATAGCACGAAAATACCCTGCTGTTGCGGCCCACGCGCGGCTGCCGATAAAAGGCGGGGCCGCCGTCGCGGCGGATCATCAACGCCACGGTCAGGAACACTGGCGAAAGCACCACCAGCCCGGCGCCGGCGCAGAAAAGATCAAAACTGCGCTTAATCAGACGCGGAATGGGTAACAAAAGGCGGTTGGTGTCGTGCAGCAGCAGGGCATCCTGCATCATGAAATGATGTGGTGAAAGCGTGCTGGAAGGCAGGCCCAGCCACGGTGGAATAATGGAATAGGCCAACCCGTCGCGCCCCATGGCTTTTAATGCCGCCTGTTGCCGTTCGAGTTCGCTGCCTTCCAAAGCCAGGAATAAATGAGCCGCGCCATGCGCCATCATCAGGCGCTTCCACGCACGCGGTTTGGTTAGATCGGTTAAAGTTTCCGAAGAAATTTGCCCGACAATTCTGAAACCCATCCGGCGTTCCTGCGTTAGGGCGTTCAGTGCCGACTGCGCCGTGGGCCCCTTGCCGATGATCAGCGCGGGGATCTGCCATTGCCCGTGATGTTCCAGCCATTGGCGCACCAACTTTCGGCCGATAAACAGAAACACTGCAAACAAGCCCCAGCTCAGTCCCAGCCACAGGCGCGAAAAAAAGTTTTTCGCGGCGAATTGGATAAAGCCGCCAACCATCAGGCCGATCGCCGTCACGGTCAGAATATGCCCCACGGTTTCCCAATAGGGCAGACGCTGGCGGTAATGGCCCTTGGCCTCCAGCCACAACAGGGCAATCAGGCCCAGCCCGCCGAAGATAATGCTTTGCTGAAGGCTGTAGGAGCTGAACAGTTTTTGGAAACTATCATGGAACGCATAAACATTCAAAGCCCAGGCGCCCAGTCCACCGCACAGGAAGGCGGCGAACACTCCGATAATATCGCTTAGCAACAGACAGCGGCCCGAGCTTTGCAGAATATGAGAAGAATTCTGCAGTAAGCGTATATTTTCAAAAGCCGGGACGCTGCGAACTTCTTTTGCGAGCGTGGCAATACGCTCCACCAGATCATCCATCTCAAGATCGGATGGCAGATTCAGGTCTTGGGCAGCCTTGTTCTTTAGTGGGGTCTGGGTCATAATTATAATTGTAAGAGTTGCTGGAATGTACGCGTCGCTAACGTGCACTAATGTACATTATTTTCCGTCCGTTCCGTAACATGGAATTAGTTTCTATAATGACTTCAATTGTTTAAGGGCTAATTCTAAAGAATTGGGGGGATGCATCTGTCCCCGTTACCGCATAGTCTTGCCCATGGTCGAAGCCTATCTCAATCGCGTTGCCACGGCCGTTCCGCCGCATGATGTGCACCGGAAATTCGTTGAGTTCGTGCCCCAGCTTTTAAACAGCGCGCGCGACCGCGCCCTATTTGCCCGCATGGCGCAGCGGGCGCAAATCGAACACCGCTATTCTTTTCTTTCACCCCATGCCAATGCCGCGCGCATGGATGCCGGGGATTTTTACCGTCCCGGCCATTTTCCCAATACGGAATCCCGCATGCGTTTCTATGAACGGCACACTTTCGCGCTGGCCAGAAGCGCGCTGGATGGTTTGGAGTTTGCCAAAATCAAGAACGACATCACGCATCTCATCATCACGACCTGCACCGGATTTTATGCGCCGGGCGTGGACGTGCAGGTGGTGGATCATTACCGCCTGGCCGCGTCGATTGAGCGCACGGTTATCGGTTTCATGGGCTGCTCAGCGGGCATGAACGCGCTGAAACTAGCGCGCCATATTGTGCGTTCCGAGCCGCGGGCGAAAGTGGCCATCCTTAATCTTGAGTTATGTACGCTGCATTTGCAGGAAACCCAGGATCTTGAGCAAATGCTGTCTTTCCTGGTGTTCGCTGATGGCGGGGCGGCCAGCCTTGTTTCCGCCGAACCTGTGGGCCTTCGCCTGGACGGATTTCATTCAGCGGTCATCCCGGCAACGCGCGACCAGATTACCTGGCATATCGGTGGGCTGGGCTTTGACATGGTGCTTTCCGGCCGGGTGCCAAAGACGATCATGGCCGCCTTGCCCGATAGCCTTGATGCAGCCTTGCACGGCCGGTCACGTCAGGATATCCGGCACTGGGCGGTGCATCCCGGCGGGCGCTCGGTGCTTCAGGCCGTACAGCAAAGCCTGCAACTGCCGGAAAGCGCGCTGGGCTTCTCGCGCGATGTTCTGCGCCGCTTCGGGAATATGTCATCAGCCACCATCATGTTTGTGCTGAAAGAAATGATGCAGGCGGGGCAGGGAAAAGGGCATGGATGCGCCATGGCCTTTGGTCCTGGCGTGACGCTTGAAACCATGCTTTTCATGGCGGGGTAGGCGGTTTTTTGTGGCAAAAAGAAAAGCCGGGGTTAGCCCGGCTTTTCAGGGTGCTGTTGGCTAAAAATTTAGTGACGTGCCGGGCGGAAAGCCTGCCCGCCCATTTCATCTTCATCGTCTTCGCGGTTGATGGCCGATTTCTCGCGTTCCGGCTGCTCGCTCGGATTCTGCCGGCCAGGCTGGCGCTGGGGATTATTCTGCCCAGGATGTTGACCGGGCTGCTGCTTTTGCGGGTTTTTGGACGGATTAGACTGCGGATTATAGGTCATGAGTTCCTCCTCGGTAAAAGTTGACCCTGATTCCTTAAAAGGTTATTCGGACCGGCCTCAGGAAACGATCTGGTTAGCCTCGCTTCGCTATCAGTTCAGAATAAAAGTAATCTTTAAGGCGGCTGAATAGGCCGGTTTTATCAGGCTGGACGGTGGCGCGGCGGGCCCTACATACTCTTGAAGCATGATCAGCGTTTACAAACACCCCCACCTCGGACAGGCGCAGCATGGCTGGCTGCAGTCGCATTTCCATTTCAGTTTTGCCGAATATCACGATCCAAAGCGCATGGGCTTTGGGCGCCTGCGCGTAATTAACGACGACACCATCCAGGCCGGAAGCGGCTTTGGCATACACCCGCATCAGGACATGGAAATTATCACCTATGTGCGCGAGGGCTGGATTTTGCCCGATGAAAAAGGCGTGAAGCCGCGCTGGGATCAGGCGCAGTTCCCTAAGGAATTGGCCAGTGGGCAATTGCCATTGCTGGTTTCGGGCCGAAAGGAAGACAAGGGCAGCGGCGCGCTGTTCATTCACAGTGACGCCGCGATTTACGGCGGCAGAATCCAAAAAGGGCACAGCCTTACCCAGTCCGTGCGCCAAGGCGCTTATATCGTCATGTCGCGCGGCAAGGCCGAGGTTAACGGCACGATGCTGGAAGCGGGTGATGGCGCCGAAGCCGTGGATGAGAAAGAATTGCGCATCCACGCCCCGGAAGAGGCCGAGCTTCTGGTCATCGATGTTGGAAGCCTGAGACCCTAAAGATGTAGTTCATATTCGAGTTGCGCGATGGCCTGGCCTTGGTTGGCGGCGTCGGAAACGCCAAACAGATAACCCACGCGGTATTTCAGGGCATCGAACTGACCAAACATTTTTAAAGGGATTTTTCCATAAGCGGCGGGGCCAATATAATGCTCTTGATCCTTGAAATGCCTGGCATGCTTTAGCTCGCCAAAGTCGCTGTTGATCTCAAATCCCGGCTGGAAAAAGCTGTTGTAATCATAGCGGCTGCTCCATATCAGGGCGCCTTCAAGGTCTGCCTTGGGGCCGGAACCAACATCCTTTTCCAGAATGATATTCAAAAGATGTGAGGTTTCATCAAAATCTTTCGCCAACAATAAACGCGCCTCCACCGTATCGGCACGGTGGCTCTGTGGCGTCCACTCATAGGCCAGTGAAGCGCCGGCATCGAGCCAGTATTCGCCCTGTTCCGTCAATTGAAAGATATTTTCCCATTCATAGGCATCGAAAGCGAGATTCTTTTGTGGCTCTTTCTCGTATTTTGCGTAAACTTCCGTCCTCCAGTGTTCGGTTACGCCATAGCCCATGGAAAACTGCTGCTTCTGCGCATCGTCTTTACCACCTTGCGCATCGACGCTACGGCTGCCGAAGTATTCCAACTCCCATTCACCCTGTTCGACGTAAGGCGAATAAAGTTTGTCCACGGCATGAGCAGGGGTGGCAAGGAAGGGCAGGAACGCCAGGGCAAGGGCTGGGCTGGCAACCCATTTTCTCAAGTTTGTCATGGTACAGAGGGGGTTTTCTTAGGTAAAGGGTTGTACAAGACGATACTAATAATCATTCTTAACTTAACCTGCAAGAACTATTTTGGCCTCAGAAGGTCTTATTTTTGTGCGAGTCTAGTCGTTCATGAATCCCGCCCCGGCCCTTTCCGATATCCAGCAAGCCGCCAAACGCCTGGCCGGGAAAACCGTGCTTACGCCGCTTCTGGAAGCCCCGCTTTTAAATGACGTGCTGGGCGGCCGCCTACTGGTGAAAGCCGAATGCTTGCAGCGCACCGGCTCGTTCAAGGCGCGCGGCGCCTTCAATGCGCTGTTGCAGTTGCCGCAGGAATGCAAAAACCGTGGGGTGGTGGCGTTCTCGTCGGGCAATCATGCGCAAGGCGTGGCCTATGCCGCGCGCAGCCTGGGGGTGCCGGCGACCATCGTCATGCCGAGAGATGCCCCGCCGCTTAAAATTGCAAATACGAAGGCCTATGGCGCCAGCGTGGTGCTGTATGATCGCGAAACCGAAAGCCGCGAAAAGATCGGCGCCGATCTTGCCAACAAACACGGACTTACTCTGATTCGTCCCTTTGACGATCCACACGTCATTGCCGGGCAGGGCACCGTGGGGCTGGAAATCGCCCAGCAATGCAAAGAGATCGGCGCGGTTCCTGAACACGTGCTAGTGCCCTGCAGCGGCGGGGGGCTGGCCTCGGGCATCGCCATTGCCATCCACGCATCTTTTCCGGGGACCCAGATTCACGTGGTTGAGCCCGAAGGCTTTGATGATGCCGTGCGCTCGCTTGCCTCCGGCCGGCGCGAGACCAACACCAAAAAAAGCGGGTCGATCTGCGATGCGCTGATGGCCGATGCCGTGGGTGATATAACCTTGCCCATTCTGCGTAAGGAACGAGTCACAGGGCTGGCGGTTAGCGACGAAGAATCGCTGAAGGCCATGGGCGTGGCGGCGCGGTATCTTAAAATCATGCTCGAGCCGGGTGGGGCGGTGGCCCTGGCGGCAGCGCTGTTCGGCAAGCTGGCGGTTAAAAACCGTACGGTGGTTGTGGTGGCTTCAGGGGGGAATGGCGCCCCATTCCTGCAGGCCGAAGCCATCAGCCGGTTTTCCGAGCTGAAGTTGAACAGAGGAGAGGTTTCATGAGGCTGCGCCTTTTCCTGGCCCTGTTCCTGATGTTTTTGCCGTCGCTGCTGCACGCGCATGCGCTGAATCATCCGATGAAAGTTATTGCCACGATCAGCATCCTTGGCGATTTCGCGAAAATTATCGGAGGCGATCAAGTCTGGGTCTATTCCCTGGTGGGCCCGGATACGGATTCTTATAACTACAAGCCCGTTAAGGGCGACCTGCTGAGTGTCGAACGCGCCGACCTGGTTATTTCCAACGGGCTTGGCCTGGAAGGATGGCTGGGACAGCTGTTGCTGGATTCAAAGGAAAGCGTGCGCGTGGTAACGGCTAGCAAGGAGGTACAGGCCCGTTATGGCACCCATGGCGGCATCGATCCGCATGCCTGGCTTAATGTGGCGCATGCCGAAACCTATGTGCAAAATATTCGCGACGCGTTCGTGGCCACTGATCCGATCAACGCGGAATACTATAAAGCCAATGCCACGGCCTATCTTTATCAGCTACGTAAGCTGGACCATTGGATAAAACTGCAAATGGGCCGTATCCCGAAGGACAAACGCAAATTTGTCAGTGGGCATGATGCTTTCGCCTATTTCGCGGCGGCCTATGGCTTCACCGTGGTGCCGATTGAGGGGCTGCAGGCCGAGCCCGATGCCTCGGCCACCGATTTTCCAGAGGTATTGGCGCTAATGAAAAAGCACAAAATCAGCACGCTGTTTTACGAAAACACTCTTCCCCCGCGCGTGGTGCGGGAAATGGTCCAACTCAGCAGCGGCAAGATGGCCGGCATGCTGTATGCCGAAGCGCTTTCGAATGACGAGGAAGCCACCAATTACACCGACATGATGAAAACCAACATCCGGCGTATTTTCGAGGCGTTGGAAGGACCTATGGAAAAAGCGCCCGTGCTAACCGGCCCGCCGAAGCAATAATTCTGCCTTAATGCGTGTTCGCGGACTGGAAATCGGTTTTGACGTCTTGAAACGTGCCGCGTAGCTCTGGCCCAAGCAGAACCAGCCCGCCGATAATGGCCAGGGCGATCATGGCCAGAAGGGCATATTCAATCGCCGTGGCGCCACAGGGGTTTGTCAAAAAACGGGTGAGAAACTTTTTCATGAACGGCTTTGCCGGTAGGGGCATCCTTTTCAACCCGTCAGCCTAGGCCCGTTACGTTTAAGGACGTGTAAAGAATCGCGGTTATTCCGTGCGAACAGTTTCACAGGAAAATGGGCGGAATTTTTGATAAAATTTAAAGAGGCTTCGTTATAATCAACCAAGATCTGGAAGGGTGGCCGAGCGGTTTAAGGCACCGGTCTTGAAAACCGGCAGAGGTGAAAGCCTCTCGTGAGTTCGAATCTCACCCCTTCCGCCATCCGCCTTCGCTAAATTTTGCCTTCGGCAAAATTTTAGCTTCGGCGAGATTATATCGAGCCGAAGCGTGCGAAGCGGATGCCTCGCCGTAGTGAGCGTAGCGAACGAAGGCGGGCTATATGTTCTATGTTTACGTACTGCAAAGCAAAAATTTTCCAGATCGCTTTTACACTGGCGTGACAATAGATTTAAAGAAACGCCTTGCAGAGCATAATTCTGGGGCATCAATACATACCAATAAATTTAAGCCTTGGATTCTCAGAACCTATCTCGGCTTCAATAACCAAAAGCGCGCAGAGGATTTTGAGCGGTATTTAAAAACTTCGTCTGGGCGGGCTTTTATGACTAGGGTCCGGACTCATTAGAAATGTGTCATCCCGGGCGAGGGGCAACCCCCGCGAAGGCGGGGGGAGC
>JACQAB010000072.1 GCA_016195205.1 Pseudomonadota bacterium | reverse complement strand
TTTCTGGCTTTCTCTCGCGTTCCGGCCGATGTGGCACTGCTGGAAGTGGGCATGGGCGGCCGGTTGGACGCCACCAATGTGATCACAAACCCGGCGCTATGCGTCATTACCCCTATCTCGAAAGATCACCAGGAATATCTGGGCGACACGCTGGAGAAAATCACCGCCGAGAAAGCCGGGATTTTCAAGAAAGACGTTGTCGCCGTCATCGCCCCGCAAGACAGCCCGGACATTCTTCGCACGCTTGAAGAAAAAGCGGCCCAGGCCGGCGCGCCGCTTTTTGTTCATGACCGCGGCTGGCGTTATGCGTTGAGCGGCGATGGCTTCACCTATCTTTCTTCCGCCTTCACCCAGCGTTTTCCGCAACCCTTGCTTTTAGGCGATCATCAATACGCCAATGCCGCCACGGCTATCGCTGTGCTGACGCATTTGAAAAGCGTCTCCTATTCCCCGGAATCCCTGATCCGCGGCGTGCGCGAAGCCTGGTGGCCGGCGCGGTTGCAGCGCCTGAAGGAAGGCCCGCTGGCGCAGAAAATTCCCGAAGGATCCGAGTTATGGCTGGATGGCGGGCATAATGATTCCGCCGGGGCGGCGCTGGCCGTTCAGGCTTGCCATTGGCAAGAGGAAGACGCCAAGCCGCTGATGATTATCTGCGGCATGCTGAACACCAAGCAGCCGGAAGAATTTTTAAAGCCCATGGCCCCACATCTGCAGGCCCTGGCCGCCGTGGCCATTCCGGAAGAGCCGAAAACCCTGAATGCCGAGGCCCTGGCCCAGGCCGCAAAACGGGCGGGGGTTACGCAGGCCGAAACCTGCGCCGGTCTGGAAGAGGCGCTGGATACCTGCCTAAAACAGGCGGGCGGCAAACCCGCCCGGATTTTAATTACCGGGTCGCTTTACCTGGCGGGCTTTATCTTGCGCGACCATTACTGATCGCGCTATCTTGCGGATATGAAAGAACTTAGCTTCATCACGCTTTCTCCCGACAAGGCCAAGCCGATCATCGCCGAGGCGCGCGAGGTGCTGGAAGCCAAGGGGATGGACACCAGCGCGCTGGAACTGCGCATGGCCGCCCTGCCTTGGTATGAAAGCTATAATTTCTACACCATCGCCGACCATGAGCAGACGCGCTACATGTTGTATAAACCGGGCGATGCGGAGTTGATGAACTGGACCAATGAAATCATCTATCGCGTCAATGACAAGGCGCCCATCAAGCTGGATCGCAAGAACGTGATCCTTTATTCCAAATTCTTCTTCCACTATGTGCGCGGGCAGCTAGGACGCTTCATCATCGTCGAAAAACCGGACGACGTGGCTTGGCTTGACAACGCCAATGAAGAAGAAATGGGCAAGGTGAATGACCGCTTGATGCCGGTGACCTATAAGGGCATTGGCCGCGACAACCGCTATTTGCTGACCTCTAGCGTGGTGTTTAAAAACGCGCTGTTTAAAACCAATATTCGCGTCGCCATGGATGGCTTGATGGAACTGACGGATGAGGAACTTCTGCTGGAAGACCTGAACGTCCCCATCGACCCGCCCCCGCCGATTGAGTTTTAACTCTAGGCAGCATTCAGCGAAAAGGCCTGCACCTTGTATATGCTTTGAGGAGTTGCTTCACCCAAAGTATGCACGGCCACATGAACAACAGGCCGGCTTGAAGTTGGTTTTTCTTCCTCCCCCTCCTGTTTCATGTTCAGGGCGACTTCATATCCGGCTTGCCTCGCCATTTTTCTGATAGAGGCAACGACTGGATCATCTTTCTGTACGTAATATTCATTTACCCTAAAAGGCGTTTTCATAATGCGTGGTTGCCTTTTATAGCCCACCAGTCCCGCCAACCAATCCAACCTGTTCGGAGAGTACGTTAAAGCAAAGGGCTCCGTTTTTTCGATAACGGAAACTTCCTTTCCTGCAAAAGCCGCGTGAAGCCGTTTATCTATGTATTCCGAGGTCATATCTTATCTCCATCGAGTCAAATTGAAATCCACTCAAATTTACAATAGACGGTCCATGGCTACAAGAAATTTATCTGCGATTTAATTTTACTTGAGCGCCCCTTCCAGCCACTGCGTGAGCTGTGACTTCGGCATGGCGCCCACGCGCGTATCCACCAGTTGGCCACCCTTGAACAGCATCAGCGTGGGAATGCCGCGCACACCATACTTGCTCGGCACCATGGGGTTCTCGTCGATGTTCACCTTGGCCACGGTGACGCGCGCGGCCATGTCTTTCGCCACGTCTTCCAGCAGCGGGCCGATCATTTTGCAGGGGCCGCACCATTCCGCCCAAAAATCCACCAGCACGGGCTTGGATGATTTAAGCACGTCGTTTTCAAAGCTGGCGTCGGTAACGGCGAGGGTGGATTGGGCCACGTAGGTTCTCCTTGAATGATCAAAATGTCATCCCGGGCGTAGCGCAGCGAAGACCCGGGATCCCATTTGGTTTTTGGCTAGAAGTAATAAAATGGGATCCCGGATAGCCGCTTCGCGGCTTCCGGGATGACACTGAAGGATATGGTTTCACAAAAGCCGGGGTCAAGCGCCGCGCAGAATCGCAAGCCCTTCCAGATGCATGGCCTCATCCAATTCCATCAACTGCAGCGTGTGCGTCCATAGCAGCGCGCAACGCATTTTTTGCCCGGGGTAAATTTTTTCCAACAGCGCGCGATAAGCCGCCATCTGCGCCCGGTATTGGCGCGGAATGTCTTCGATGCGCGCCGGCGGCGGGCGGTTGGTTTTGTAATCGATGATCAAAACTTCCTTTTCGGTGACAGCCAACCGGTCGATCTGCCCAGAAATTCTTTTGCCTTCCAGGCGGCCGATGACCGGAACCTCGGCCCGGCTGCCTTGCGCGAACAATGGTGCGAAAACGGGATGCCGTAAAACGCGCATGACTTCCTGCGCGTTCTTTTTGCAAATCTCCGCCGCCTCGCCTGACTGGCCGAGCAGAAATTCATAAGCCAGGTTTTCACGGGCAGCCTCTTCCGCCTCGGGCAGCATCTGCAGTAACCGGTGCAGCAGTTGCCCGCGCCGGAATGCCGTCTGCTGCGCGACCGGCGGCAGGATTTTTTCATTCACCGCCGCCACCTGTGACGGATTGACGAAGCGGCGTTTTTCGCCGGTGGTTTCCACGGCCCGGTAAATCCATTCCGGTAAAGCAATTCTCTTTTCTTTCTGTGATGTTTCAGCCTTGGCTGGCGGCGCGAAGGCGGCCTCGTTTCCATGCCGCCAGATGCCGTTGGCAGGTTTCACCGAAAGCCTCTCCATGCCCATGCGGCAGAATTCATGCCATGGCTCCTTATCTTCCTTTCCAGCCAGGCCGCAAAGAATGAGCACGTCACGCGCGCGGGTCAGCGCCACATAAAGCAGGCGGCGATGCTCTTCCAACTCGGCTAGCTTTGCAGAATCTTTGGCATCGCGCAGCAGAGGGACGGCATCCCCCGAAACCAGCGGCATGTTGTTTTCGTTCCATAACAGCGCCGCAGCTTCCGAAGTTTTATTTGGATCACGCGCCAGATCGGGAATAATCACAATCGGCGCCTCCAGCCCCTTGGCGCTGTGCACAGTAAGAATGCGCACTTGGCCTGTCGCCTTGCTGAGGTCGCGCTTGCTTTGTATTTTACTTTGCATCACGCCCTGCACGAAAAGCTGAAGCGAAGGCACTTCCGATTCCTGCAGTAGCGCCGCGGCCAAAAGCTGTTCGAGCGGGTCGGTGGCATCGGGCCCCAAGCGGCGCACCAGCGCGTGCTGGCCGCTGGTTTCATCGGCTGGGCAAGACTTGAACAGAATTTCGTTCAGCAGCGTAAAAGCCGGCCGATAATCGGTGGTGGAAAGCAGATGCTTTAAATAGGCGGCGGTTTTTTCATGCGCCGTGGCCTGCTGCAATCTTCCCCACAGCGATTTTTCCCCGCGGCCATGCGCCAACGTGAAGAGTTGCTCATCGGAAAGACGGATGAACGGCCCACGCAAAACTTCCGCCAAAGTTAAATTATCTTCCGGCAACAGCAGGAAGCGGCAAAGTGAAAACACATCCTGCACAGCGGATTGTTCGCCTAGCACCATGCGGTCAATTCCCGCCACCGGCACATGCTTGTCTTTCAGCGCGCGCACGATAGGCAGAAGAAGGTTCGAGCGCCGCTGGAGAAGGATGAGAATATCCCCCGGTTCTACGGCGCGCTTTTTGGAAGCCAGAACCCAACCCTCACTTAGCCAACGGCGAATGCTGGTGGCGATATTTTCAGCCAGCTGCACCGGCGCGGGCTTGCCTTCTTCACGCGTCAGCGGCGGCGTCCAGGGCGCGGGAAGTTCCGGTTTGGTGCTCACAACCGGCGGCCAAAGCTCGACATAAGATGGTTCGCCGAAACGCGCGGTTCCATACGTGCGCCTTTACCCGATAAAAATTCATCCAGCAGGGCGAAAAGAATGTCCCACTGCGCGGGAGAAGTGTCTTGCGCCTCATCCACTAGAAGATGATCGATGCCGCCATCTAGCTTATACAGCACCCATTCACATAAGCCCCGTTTTTTCAGCAGCGCGCGCGTGCGCAGGATGAGGTCTTCATAGGTCAGCGCCGCCTGCGCGGCCTTTGTAGCCTGCAATTGCTGCCATAAATGCGCAAAAAGCCGGCGCCAGGCCGCCTGTTTCTTCAAAAAGCGCAGGACCAGCAGGCGGTGCATGATGGCTTCCACGCGATCAGCCTCTTGATCGAAAAGAGCGGCAATATCCGGATATTTTTTACGCGTGCCGTCGGTAGGAAGTTTTTTGTTGCGTAAAAACTTTTGCGTCAAGAAAGCACCGGCATATTCTTCAAACCCGCCGACGCGCGCTTCCATGTTTTCCAGCCATGGCGTCATTTTTCTTGCGGCGTCTTGTTCGAGTTTTG
Source organism: Pseudomonadota bacterium (assembly GCA_016195205.1). Taxonomy (GTDB): domain Bacteria; phylum Pseudomonadota; class Alphaproteobacteria; order UBA9219; family RGZA01; genus JACQAB01. Next base: position 270 of record JACQAB010000072.1, on the reverse strand, counting down.
AAGTTTCCGAAAAAGTTTTGGCAAGAAGTTTTAAGGATGCCTCATTCACCTCCGGCGCGCGGCAAAGCGAGGCGAGATAGGCTTCTTCCTCGGGTGTATCATCCAGGTTCAACTGACGGCAAAGCGCCTGCTCAAACGAAGCGGTGGAAGGGTATTGGGCAAAAAACTTCTCCCACTTCTGAAGATTGTCGAAAATTGTTTCAAACGTTTCGCGAAGGCGCGATGGTCCGGCCTGCGCCGCGGCATGATCGAAGGCTTTTTGCAGTTCCG
>JACQAB010000006.1 GCA_016195205.1 Pseudomonadota bacterium | reverse complement strand
TCGTAACAGGCGGAAAGGTCTTTCAGGTTGTGCTGGTGATTTTCAACATCGGGGAAACGCTGGTACCAGCCATCCAGCGGCTTGATGTCAACGGCGCGGATTTTTTTGAAGCCGCGGTGGCGCAGTTCGGCCACCAGATGGCCGCCGATAAAGCCGCCGGCGCCGGTGACCACCGTCAAACCTTCCTTATCAAGCTGTGTGGGCATGCGTTTTCTCCACCTTGAAACCCGGTGATTCATAGCAGGCGGCGCGGCGCGGGTATAGACCGCATTGACGCGCCCCGAAACTCTTTACATACTTCCATTTCTTCCTCTTTCCGCCCCTTTCCTTAAGGAGTGCTGGCCATGACCAAGATTCTTGAAAAACTTTACTGGGCCCTGGGCCTGAGCGTGGCGCTGGTCGCCGTTACCATGTATGCCCTGCACGGCAAAATGCTTCATGACCCGAACCAGATGCAGACCTTCATCCTCGCCAAGGCGGTCTGGCTGCATGTGATTTCGGGAATCCTGTGGATTGGCTTGCTATGGTATTTCAACTTCGTGCAAATCCCCACCATGCCGAAAATTCCCGCCGAGCTGAAACCCGCCATCGGCAAGTTCATCGCGCCTGAGGCGTTGTTCTGGTTCCGCTGGTCGGCCCTGGCCACGGTGGTGACGGGTGCCCTGGTGGCTTACCTGAAAGGCTATCTGGTGCCGGCGCTGACTTTCGCCGGACCGGTGACTATCGGCGTCGGGATGTGGCTGGCGCTGATCATGGCCGCTAATGTGTGGTTCATCATCTGGCCGAACCAGAAAAAGGCGCTTGGCATCGTGCCGGTGAAGAATGACGCCGAAAAAGCCGCCGCCGCGCGACTGGCCATGCTGACCTCGCGCGTGAATTTTGTGCTGTCATTGCCCATGCTATACTGCATGGTGGCGCAGAATATTGCGGGGTAATCAGGCCGCCGGGCCGCAGCCCACGGAAATCACCCGGGCCTTCTTGCCCAGGTTTTTTCCGGCGTAAAGCCGCCAGCAATCCAGGATCACCAGTGGCTGCGTGCGTGCCGACAACGCGCGCGGGTTTAGTTTTTTGAAAGCGGCCGAGGGCACTAGCACCACCAGCGCATCCACATGCCGCGCCAAGGCCTGAATATCTTCGGCAATGCCGACGCGGCCCTTTAGGACCTTGCGCGCTTCTTTGGTCGCCAGCGGATCGGTGATGCGCACCGAAAAACGCTCTTTCAACAAGCGCTGCGCCAGATCCATCCCCGCGCTTTTCTCGATCACCGACGTGTCGGGCTTATAGGCCATGCCCGCCAGGCCAATCAAAGCTCCTTTGGGTACAGCCTTGCGCAATTTGCGCATCAGCCTTTCGGTCTGCCAGGCATTGATGCGGTCGGTCGCCAGCGGCAGATCGGCGCGCGCGCCCAGGCGGTGCGCCAGCGAGGCCAGAGCGATGTTGTCGCGCGGAAAACACGGGCCGCCGAAACCCGTGGCGCCCTTTAAGTATTTTCGTCCCACGCGCGTGTCGGCGCCCACGGCGCGGCTGACCACGTCGACATCGCCGCCCGGCAAGCGCTCACATATATCGGCCAGCATGTTGGCGTAGGAGATTTTATTGGTGACGAAAGTGTTGATGGCCAGTTTGGTGACTTCGGCGTTCACCAGCGCCATGCGCTCGACCGCCACATCCTTGCCGCACACTTTTTTATAGATGGAAGACACCAGCTTGCCCGAGCGCGCGTCGGACTCGCCGATCAAAATAAAATCGGGAAACAGCATGTTTTCGATCACGTTGCCCAGCGCGATGAATTCAGGGTTATAGCAATAACCCACCCCCTGCCCCACCTTCAGACCCGAGGCCTTTTCAATCGCCGCGCGGATCACCCCGTCGCTGGATCCGGGCATCACCGTGGACGTGACCACGATCACATGCCGTTCTTTTTTCTTGCGTAGCGCCGCGCCGATTTCCTTCACCGCCTCCAGCACGAATTTATTGCTGAACAGCCCATCCGAGCCCGAGGGCGTGGGCACGATAATAAAGGTGACGTCGGAAGCCAGAACCGCCTCTTCCGTGCGCCGCGTGGCGGAAAGCCGCGCCCGGCCGCGCTTGATAAAGGCCTGCAAAAAAGGTTCTTCCACCGGCGGGCGGCCCTTGTCGATGGCCTGCACGAAACGCGGGTTTTTATCGACGCCGATCACGCGAAAACCCTTGGCCGCCATCACCGCCGCGAAGGGGCTGCCCAGTTTTCCAAGGCCGATGACCGAAAGCGAAGGGCGTTTCATCTTAGGTGCCTGTTTTCTTTTCCGGTGCCTGGGGCCGCGTTTCCATTTTCTTGGGCGGCACCACATAGCCGTGGCGGATGCGCGTGCCGAACGGGTTTTCCTGCATGTTGGTGTAATGCTGCATCACCGCGCAGACAAAGGGCTGCGCGCCGTTCAACACCATGAATTTGCGCGGCGTGTGGGATGGGTCTTTCAGTTGCGCGCGCTCCAGGATCATCAGCTGCTCCAGCACCGCCAGCATGCACCGGTTGTTATGCAGGCATTCCACCCGTTTTTCGTCCATTTCCAGCTTCAGAACGCCGTAGTCGCCGATGAACATCTCGCAGCGCCGGTCGGCTTCCTCCACGCTGAGGCAGGGCTGGCCGGTGGAAAATTCGCGGTCTTCCTTGCGGCCGATCAGATGAATGGGGCCGGTGAAGCCCAGCGCCTGCCACACCTCATGGAACGCGGCGAACATCTCGGGATCATAGCCGCAATAGCCCACCACGGTTTTGCGGTGGAAGGAATAGAGGATGTCGGCGATATAGGGCTTCAAATGCGCGGGCGGACAGGCCAGAAGCTCGGAACTTTTTTCCGGCGCAAGATAAGGTTCCTTGGCCGGCGCGCCGCTTACCTTGTCCAGCGCGCGCAACAGGCTCTGTCCACGGTCGATATCCAGGCGGATTTCCTCGATCTCTTCATTTACCAGGCCCCAGCTGTCTTTCTGATGCGGCAGGTCGGCGCGCACCACCTGGGTGAACACTTCATCCATGTCATTGGTGCGCCGGCCCGAGCGGTGCGCGATGCTTTGCGTGCGCGTGTGGTTGCAGTGCCAGCCGCTGACCCGCTCGTCCAGCGAGCGCACAATGCCATAATGAATGTAGAAGCGTTTGCCGAGGTTGGAGTCCATGTGCCAGCCCAGGTTGTAGCGCTCGTCAAAGCCTTGCAGTTCAAAGCCGGCGGCGCGCGGAAAAAGCTGGAAGTCGCCCGGCGCGTCGAACAGGATTTCCTTCGGACGGCAGATGATTTCGTTGATGTGATAGCCCAAACCCCATTTTTCCACGGTGGCAATGTTTTCAAGCGGCGTCATGCGGTTCAGGCCTTCCCATAATAAGTCGGGCAGGTCGAAACGCGGCAATTCGTAAAACCCGTCTTCCAGGTTGGCGACAAGGCCGCTGAGGCTTTTGAACGGCGGTTTGGGCGCGAAAATCATGTCGGTGTTGGTGCACAACAACCAGCGGTTGGCCGGATTGCTGCGCCGGATCGCCACATTGCGCGATACCGGCTCCAGCGCCACCAGGTCGGTTTCGGCGCGGAAGCGCGCATGGTGGCTGGGCCGCACGCGGAAGATACGCAGCATTTTCTTGCAGCGTTCCGTCAGCGTGTCGGCGATAGCTTCGGGGAAACTGATGAAATCGTCGGGCGTATTATAATCGACAAACAGGATTTCGTCGTTGGGGGCGTCCAGCATTTCGGCGATACAGTTCAGGCTGATCGCCGCGCGCTTGTGCAGGTTATAACCATGGCTGTCGTTCCGGCCGTAAAGGATCACCGAAATCATGCCGCCCTCGCCGCCGCCTTCTGACGCAAAATGTCGCGCAGCCGCGCTTCTACGGCCTTGGCCGCAGCTTTAAGGCCATAACGCGTTTCGACCACCCGCTTGCCTTCCTGCGCGCGCGCGCGGGCCTGCGCCGGGTCCTTGAAGGCCTGATCCTTCGGTGGCAATCACCGGCTTGCCCAAGGCCATGGCCTCGGCCATCAGCGCGCCAAAGGAAGAGCAACGATGCAAAGACACGTAAGCGTCACACAAATTCAGCAGACCATTCATCTCGGCATCGGGAAGGTCGTCGTGAATCACGTGAATGCGCGGATCGGCACAGGCTTTTATCAGCCGGAAAACGTGCCCTTCTTCCCTCTTCGCCACGGTGCGGGCGATGTTGCGCGTTTTAATGACCAGCGCAACTTTCTCATTACGGGTGAAAGCCTGCTTGAAAGCCTGCACTGCCGCCCGCGGGTTTTTGCGCGACAGCCAGTCCAAACAATCAAAAGCGGTCATGAACAGGAAAGCGTCCTGAGGCAGATCCATCATCGCGCGGGTGACGGCCGGCAGGGGTGGCGCGGCGTTCAAGGCAGGCGGCATGACCTGCACGGGGCAGCGCGCGTCTTTTTCGAACAGCATTTTTTCAAATGCGCTGGCCACCCAGACTTCATCCAGCAGATGCAGCCCCGTCTTATAGGTGCGCGGCAGCTTGCCCGTTTCCCAGGCGCAAAGCCCGATGTTATAGCGCCCCTCGAACGTCTCCAGCCCCTGGCGCAGAAAATAATCGCCCAGGTGATCAAGATCGCAAGCGAAGACATTGATCGGCCCGAACGGCCGCGGCAGGGCCCGCGCGGCGCCTTTTTCCATCCGGCCGGCCTCGCTCGAAGACGGAATGCGCGTATGACGCAACCCTGTGGCCCTGACGATTTCCGCAAGGCGCTGGCCGCTGCGTTCGAGCCGCTGATATTGGTCATCCCAGCCGATCACGTTCACTTCCGCCTGGGCGGCATCGATGGGCGCCGGCTTTACCGGTTTGGTCACGTAGCGCGGGCGGGCGGCTGAAGCCCAGGGTGAAAAAACCTTTTTCACGGCAGGAAAGTTGCCGGCGGCGGCGATGCGCTCATGCGCTTCGGCCACGGCCAGCGGCAGCATCAGGTTCGGATAGGCCTCGGCAAAAAACTGTCCGGCCATATGCAGGGCATAGGCAGGGTCGTTCCAGCGGTTTTCTTCCACCCCAGCCATGCGGAAAACTTCCATCATCAAGTGCGTTACCGCCACGCCCTCGCGGCCGGTGGGATGCGCGGGCGCGTTCAGCCATTCCACAAAAGCCGGCGTCATGAAACGCGCGTCCAGCCCCAGCCCGCCGGAGAGCTGGAAAAACTGCATCAGGAAGGCAGCGCGGTTACGCTCTTTTTCCGGCTCGAAAAGGAGCTGCGGCAAAAGGGTGCGCCACACATGCGCCAAGCCGCGCGACAGCGGCATGTCTCCAGCAGGGGATTCCGCGGGCTGCGCCAGGACGTCAAAAACGGCCTGGGGGATCAGTTCGGGCGGCAAGCGCAGCGCCAGACCCAGCGCGCCGGCCAGATCGCTATAAAGGCCGATCACGCCGCGTTTTTTTCTTAAATCATACAGCCGGTCATAGGGCGCAAGGTGGCGGCACAGGATCTGGGCAAAGCGCGTCACGGGCAGCCCGCCGGCCTCGGCCATTTTTTCATTCAGCCAGTCCATCAGCAGCGGGGGGATGAGGCCAGGAATAGAGGAATCAGAAAAATAATTTCCGGTGCGCTTGTTCATCAGGTAACCCAGCAGCGTGCTGCGCTGCCATAAATCTTGTTCGGCTTCGGTGATATCGCGGTCGACTTCCATCCCGCTCATGGAATATTGCTGCAGGGGCACGTGAAAAACGGGCGGCAGGGTTCCGTCCGGCAAAGGCTGGCAAAGCTTTTCAAAAAGCGTGGGTGCGGCGGAGGACATGTTTGTGCAAATTTACATTACCTTTGCCGTTTCCCGTTTGTCCACAGCCTATCTTCCCTGAAAAATGTGAAAACACGCATGTTTCAGCGGCATTGGAAAAACCGCCGAAGATTGCTATTTTAAGAATCATTCTGGTGTTACCCGTAACTTGAGGAGTCTTCATGTCTTTCAGCGCCCAGCTTCGCGAAGCCATCCGTTCGCGCCATCTTCTGTCGCATCCCTTTTATCAAGCCTGGACGGAAGGCAAGCTGTCCATCGAACAGCTGCAAAACTATGCCGTGCAGTATAAGCCTTTCGTCGACGCGTTCCCGCGTTACGTCAGCGCCGTGCACAGCCACTGCGAAGACGCCGCGGCGCGCGCTGAAATACTGGAAAACCTGATGGACGAAGAAGGTAAAACCGGCCGCGGCCCGGCGCATCCGCTGCTGTGGCAGGATTTCATCCACGGCCTGGGCGCCACCGGCGCGGATTCCGCCGCCGGTGAAAAGGCGCGCGAGGCCTATCTGCGCCTGTCGCAGTCGTCCTACGAGGAAGGCCTGTGCGCGCTGTATGCCTATGAATACCAGACGCCCGAGATTTCGAAGACCAAGATCGAAGGCCTGAAGAAGTTCTATGGCATCGATGATCCGCGCTGCCTGGAATTCTTCCGCACGCATGAAATCGCCGACATTTATCACTCCAAAACCTGCGAAAAGCTGATCGACGCCATTCCGGCCGACCAGCAGGCGGCGGCGCTGCAGGCGGCACGCGATGCGGCGGACGCCCTGTGGAACTTCCTGTCGGAAGCTTACGGCGAGGAATGCCCCTGCGCTCATGCGGCATAAGCGCTTCCCCCTGAAGGAATGAACCTCGTTGAAATCCATGCGCGCGGGATGAACGGCTTTGCCTTCAGCCCAAAGGTGAAGTCTTTATCCAGGCCGTGCTTCGGCGAAGACTGGCTGGGTCTTGAGCTGGCGCCCGGTGATGTGCCGCAAATTGTCATTCAAAAAATTATCGAGCACCGGCCGCTGCGCAGTTTTCCGGCGCGGCCGGGCTGGTTCCTGCGTGTGGCGGGAAGCGGTACCGCGCAACTGGCGGTGCGTTTCCGTGACCGCACCAGCCGAGCGGTCTTAAGCGAAAGAAATTATCGCGCGCAAGACAATGAGGTTTTTCCGGTCGAACTTCCCTGGCCGCCGTTGGCGCAAAGCCTGATGCAGGCGGATTTGGAACTGCAGGTCCCAAAGGAAAGCGTGCCGCTGTTCCTGGCCGTCAGCCGCAGCCTGGAACGCAAAAACCTCAGTACACTGTGCAAGGGAAAAGGCATCGAAATCGGCCCCGGAGTCACGCCCCAGGTGCTGCCCGGGCCGGGAGTCGATATTTTGTATGCCGAAGAAAAAAGCCGCGAAGACTGGCTGAAAACCTATGCCTATAAGCTGGATAAGTATGAGGGTGATTTAAACGCCCTGCCCTGGGACCGCTATCACTTGCGTACGGCGTTCGATCTGCCGGCCGAAGACGGCGTGCTGGATTTTATTTTTGCTTCGCATGTGCTGGAGCATCTGGTGAATCCGCTGGGGCATCTGGAGCATTGGCTGAAAAAACTGAAACCCGGCGGCCTAGTGGCGGGCATTCTGCCCAATGCCGATGCCTCGGTGGATTACCAGATGTTCCCCTCCATGCTGCCGACCATCGCCCTGGAATATGACCGGCGCGAAACATCTCCTAACCTTAACCATTACCGGCTGATGTTCGGAAACGACGCTGAAAAACGCATGCAGGAGGGCCGTACCCTGCATGTGCATTTCTATAACCCGCGTAATTTCCAGGATTTCATCAGCTATGCCGGTGGAAGCCTGCCGATCGGCGGTTTCCGCATTCAGGCCGAACCGAATTACAAGGAATTCTTTTTTACGGTCGTAAAAAAATAACCTTAGGGTTTCTTGGCCAGCGCCTCGCCCAGCTCTTCCACCAATTTCGAAAGCCGGGAGATTTCCTGCTCGCGCAGCAGGTCGATTTTCTCGTGCAGGGATTCGATTTCCAACTCGGCCTTGAGGTTGACGTGATAATCTTGCTCAGCCTTGCGGCGGTCAATAACCGACTGGCGGTTCTGCGCCATCATGATGATCGGCGCCGTATAGGCGGCCTGAAAAGAGAGCACCAGATTGAGCAGAATGAAAGGATAAGGATCCCATGCCCTGATCCACGCCACGAGATTGGCAATAATCCATAAAGTCAATATTCCTGACTGGATCAGCACGAAATTCCACGAGCCCACCGTGGCCGCCACCTGGTCGGCCACTTTTTCGCCCAGCGATCCCTTGCGATGATGATGCGCAGGCGTGCGCGCCGGTTTGCGGTCGCGCAATTCCGCCAGCGCTTTCTGGTCGTCAGGCGAAAGCTGCACGCGCAGGCTATGAGGCGGAATAGATTCGGATTTCATGAAACGCTCAAAAGAATAGATCCCGTTTCATTTTGCCAGTCTCATGAACATCTGTCTATTGCATGAAAAGGAAGCGCTTTTTATGTGTTAATACATCACACGCACAACGCGCCGGCCACCATTAAGAAGCCCAAGGCCGTCGTCAATCAAGATTATAGGAACAGCCATGCGCGGCTGCCCCGCGCCGCGTAAATAGCCCATAAAATAAAGCTTTTATAATAAGGCGGCCTCTTACGGGTTTTTAACCCGGCTGTGAGACAATGAAAAATCCATTAACTCAGGATTGATATGGCTGATCCGATTCGGGTTCCCGTTAAAAAAGTAGCGCCGCAGAAACCGGTCGCCGGGCCGATTCATGGCTATTTCATTTTCAGCGTCGCGGATAACCGCCTGTATATGACGAACCCGCAACTGGTCGTCCATTCTCATAGCATGGGGCTTGGGGGAAGGCCGGGGCATGAAACACCCAATACCAGTGGCTGGCTGAGATACATCCGCACCCTGCCGAACTGGACGGCACCGCCCAGCGTGGTCAATGGCCCGAATGCAAGATTCAACAATAAGTCGCTTCTTGAACTCTATGCCACCCTCGAAGGACAGGCACGCCTGATAAAGGAAGGGTTCGACCTTTCGGAAGCACCAAAGAAATTTGTTATTCCTTCCAATCCCCACGCGCCGCTGGGCCTTGCCACCTTTATGTTTGATAACCCGCACAGCGTCTATCTTCATGGAACACCCGACAACAAGGCCTTCGATAAAGTACGCGCGGGCAAGCTGGTGACTGCGGCGGATCTTTACGCCACCGCCGGATGCGTGCGCCTTCCTCCGGAAGTGGTGCGTAATCTGGTTGCCTTTCTTGCGCCGGGAGATGAACGACGAACTCTTTATCTTATGAGCCTGCTGAAAGAAACCACGCCGGATGGAAAACAGTGGGCAAATCCTCTGCAGTATGATTCAAAAGGCCAGCTGGTGGATTACCGGAACAAAACCTTGAACGTGAATCAGAACATATGGGTCATGTTCACGCAAGATCCCGTGCAGGTGAAGCCCATTCCTGGCATCACCGACTCCAAGCTTGGCCAGATGGTGCTGAATCCCGCTCAAAAAGCCATGCTGCCAAAGGCAGGGAATGAAGCGCAGGCTGCACATGGCCAGCCCCAAGCCGTTTCAGCCGCGCCAAAAGCGAAGGATGGAGAAACAAAACAGGGCGGCTGGACCACCAAGGTAAATGCCGCGCCTTAAAATGGCGAAAAAATTATCGTGGACCAGGAGTTGAAGTTTCTGTGGCCCAAGGTCCAATTTTATCGCGGGAATCTGCCTGTCGTTTTCCTGCGGGACCACTAAATCTTTGTGCTAAGTCACCGCCGGCCGCTTTAGCAGCTTCAAATTTGGCTACTTCTTGCAGCCTATTCTGTTCCAAGGCCCGATACATTCCATAAACACTGTCGAAATTTTCGCGAAATCTTGCAGAGTCCATCCCAAAGGAAAAGCCCCGGCTCGTTTCAGCCTTGGGTTCTATCGCTTCTTGAGAACGCCTCATATAGAGTTCTAGTTCGGCTTTTTCTTCGGGTGCCCGCGGTACACGCTCGTTGATAAATTTTGCTAGTTCCGCAGGATTGTTTCGAATGGCTTTCGGCACTTCTTCAAAGCCTCCGTTATAACGTAGGCGAAGAGAGGGTTGAGCAATACCGTTTGTCATCAATATCTCCAGAAAATTAATATTCACCGCCATCATTCCTGAATACGGTTAAGCTTCTGCTAAAACCCCCTGAAAGCTTGGTTAAAACCGGCCTGGTTTTGCTGCATTATTTGCCAAAACCCCGCTTCCATGGTGTCATGGGCGTCCTGCCTGAACGCCTTCTTTTTCCGGAGAATGTTTTGCCCTTCAAAATCAACCAGGTCGATCTGGGCGTGGATGCAGATGAGCTGAAGCTTATTTCCTCCTGCATCGAACGGCGCTGGCTTTCCGAAGGGCCGCTGGCGCAGCAATTTGTGGAAGAGCTGCGTCACACGCTGGGCGCCAAGGCCATTACCCCGAACACGCGCGCTTTGCTGCCCGTGCATCTGTATGGACAAGCTTGTGACATGCCGGGCCTGCTGCGCCTGGCCGAAAAGCATGGGCTGAAGATATTGGAAGACGCGGCGCAAGCCTATGGCGTGACGTTTGCCGGAAAACAGGCCGGAACCTTCGGCGATGCAGGGATCATTTCGTTCTTTTCCGACAAGGTCATCACCACCGGCGAGGGCGGCGCGGTGCTGACCAATTCCGAAGCGCTGTATGACCGCCTGCGCCTGCTGCGCAACCAGGGGCGGCCGCATTCGGGCACTTTTGTTCACCCATCCTTGGGCATGAATTTCCGCATGACCGATTTGCAGGCCGGCGTGGGTCTGGTGCAGATGAAGAAATTTTCCAAAATCCATGACGAACGCCTGCGCAAATGGAAGCTTTATGAAGATGGATTAAAGGGCGTGGGCGATTTGCAGCCGATGCGCGTGCATGAAAAATCAAATCTGGTGCCGTTCCGCTATCCGGTGCTTTCCAAGAAGCGCGAGGGCGCCCTGGCGGCCATGGAAAAAGCCGGCATCCAGACGCGCGGCTTCTTCTATCCCATGCATCTGCAGCCCATGCTGCGCAGCGATCCGCCGCAAAGCCTGCCGGTCAGTGAAAAGCTGTTCGCCGAGGGGTTCTGCCTGCCCGTTCATCCGCATTTAAGCGACGCAGATATTGCCACCATCATCGACGTGCTGCGCGACTATTATAAGAGCGGCGCATGAGGCCGTTTGCCCGTTATTATGACGTCATTTATGGCGATAAAGACTATGCGCGGGATATCGAAGCCTTCCGCCAGATCGTGGCGCCGGTCATTTCGCAGGATTTGCGCGAGGGCGCCCTGCTGGAAATCGGCGCGGGCACCGGCAACCATACGCAACGGCTGGCGCCGCTGGTAAAACAACTCACCGCAGTGGAAATCGACCCCGATTTCGCCAAGCTGGCCCGTGAAAAAATCACCGCCGCGGGTTTTTCCAATACTGAAATTAAAACCGGGCTGCTGAAACATGCCAGCCTGCCCGCCTATCATTTGGCGGCGGCGTTTTTCCATGTGGTGAATTACATGCAGGACGAAGGATCGTTCCTGTCGTTCCTGAATGCCCTGCGCACCCAGCTTCACAAGGGCGGCGTTTTTGTTTTCGACCTGTGGCACGCCGAAGGCGTGTTGACCGACCCACCACGCCGCGAAACCCGCCAGAAAACCCTGGACGGATTTAAAATCGAGCAGCAGATCAACCCCGCTTTCGATCCTGCCCGGCAAACCGTGCAACTGGATTACGCCTTTGCCGTCACCAGCCCCGAAGGCAAAACCGTGCGCTTCACGGAATCCCTGAAGGTGCGGCTGTGGAAGCAAACGGCGCTGGAATCTCTGTTCGCGGAAGCAGGCTTTGCACCGCTGGGCTGTTGGGATTATCGTGGCTTTCCTGATCCTTTATCCGAAACCAGCCTGCGCGCCTGGGCCGCTTTTAAAAGAACATGACCAAAACTAAAACCGCCCTCATTACCGGCGTTACCGGCCAGGACGGCTCTTACCTGGCTGAGCTGTTGCTCGGCAAGGGTTACCACGTGCATGGCATCGTGCGGCGCAATTCTGATTTCACGTCGAAACGCATCGACCATCTGCTGACCCGGCCTGATTTTGTAACCAGCTATGGCGATGTGGTGGATTCCTCCTCGCTGCACAGCTTGTTGGTCGAGGTTAAACCGGTCGAGATTTATCACCTCGCCGCGCAGTCGCATGTAGGCGTGTCGTTCCAGATCCCCGATTATTCGGCGCAGGTCAACGCGCTGGGCACGCTGCGCCTGTTGAACGCCATTAAAGAGTTGAAGCTGGACTGCCGCTTTTATCAGGCTTCCACCTCGGAATTGTTCGGCGGCTTGCCCGAAACCGCGCCGCAGTCGGAATCCACGCCCTTCACGCCGCGCAGCCCCTACGCCATCGGCAAGCTTTTTTCCTATTGGTCGGTGCGCAATTACCGCGAGGCCTATGGGTTGCATGCCTCGAACGGCATTTTCTTCAATCATGAATCGCCGCGGCGCGGCAAAAATTTTGTCACCAAGAAAATCTCACAGGCGGTGGCGCGCATCAAGCAGGGCACGCAGGATAATTTGCGCCTTGGCAATCTCGATGCCGAGCGCGACTGGGGCTATGCCAGGGAATATGTGGAAGCCATGTGGCTCATGCTGCAGCAACCGCAACCCAATGATCTGGTGGTGGGCACGGGCGTGCGCACCAGCGTGCGGCGTTTTACCGAATTGTGCTTTGCCGAAATCGGCATCGTGTTGGAATGGAGCGGCAAGGGCGTGAGCGAGGTGGGTCGCGATAAAAAAACTGGAAAAACCCTGGTCAGCGTCGATCCGGTTTATTTCCGCGCCACCGAGGCCGACCTTCTGCAGGCCGACCCCCGCCGCGCCAATGAAAAACTGAAATGGAAACCCAAAACCGACGTGGCCAAACTGGCGCAGCTGATGCTGCGCTATGACCTGGCGCATGAGGATTATGGGTTTCCGGACGAAGCATGACCGGCACCCCCCTCAAACTCCACCTTGGCTGCGGCAAAAAACGTTTGCCGGGCTATGTGAACATCGACATTGGCGAAGCCAGCGCGGCCGACATGCGCGCCGATCTGCGTTCCCTGCCCTTCGCGCCGGGTAGCGTGGAAGCCATTTATTCCTGCGCGGTGATTGAGCATTTCGGGCGGAACGAATGGGTGGGCGTGCTGAAGCACTGGCACGCGCTGCTGAAGCCCGGCGGAAAATTGTGGATTTCTACTTCCGATTTCGACGCCGCGGTGGTGCAATATGGAACCGACAAAAACCTTCCTCAGCTTCTGGGCCTGCTGATCGGCGGACAGAAAGACGACTATGACTGGCACGGCATGATCTTCAATGAAACGGTGATGCGCCAGGGGTTGGCCGAGGCCGGTTTCACCAACATCGCGCGCTATGACTGGCGCGATTTCGACGTGGGCAGGCTGGGCCTCGACGATTACAGCCAGGCTTATTTGCCGCATATGGACAAGGAACACGGCCGGCTTATGATGCTGAATCTCGTCGCGCAGAAAAAATAAATAATGACCACCCCCTATGTCAGCATCGCCTTCACCAACCGTAACGACAATTACGGCGGCGATCTGGACAACCGCATCCGCAAATTTATCGAGTACTACGCCTATTTCTCGAAGCTATGGCCGGGGCTGTTCGAATTCGTGATCTGCGATTACAACCCCCCGCCCGACAAACCCAAATTGCCGGAGGCCTTTGCCTGGAAAGAGCTTGGCCACGTCAAGCATGTGGAAGTCCCGCCCGAGGTGCACGCCGCCACCGGCGGGCCCAAAGCGCGCAAGATGCTGGATTACACCGGGCGCAACGTAGCGGCGCGCCACGGCAGCGGCGAATACACCCTGGTGCTGAACCAGGACATTTTTGTTTCACGAAGCATCTTGCAATTCATCGCCGCGCGCAAATTGCAACCCGGCTATTTCTACCGCGCCGACCGCTGCGACTTTAATTTTGATCCCTGCCGCCAGGTCCCGCCTGAAAAATTCGAGGAAGTGGCCTTGGCCAACACTTTTGTCGTGCATCGCCGCCATGTGCTGTATGCCGGAACGGGCGACCCGGCCGAGCTGGAGATTTCACGCAACGTTACGCCCGAAAACATCGACCGGCGCGGCACCTATGCCCGCGTCGATGAACGGGTGGATGATAAAGACCACATTGTTTATGGCGACGGCGCGGCGTGGCGGCTGGCCGCCCTGCGCCATGTGAGCCAGCGCAACGCCCCGCCTTCCACCGCGCTGCATGCCACCGAATTTTACCAGCACTTTTTCCTGCATACCAATGCCGGCGGCGATTTTATCCTGGCGCCGCGCCAGGCGTTCTTCGACATTCACGGCATGCCGGAAACCAGCGTGTTTTACATGCACCTGGATTCCTACGCGCTGGTGCAGCTTTTCGCCGCGGGCTATGTGCAGGCCCTGTTCATTCAGCCGCACCGGGTCTATCATGCCGATCATGACCGCTCGGGACGGCTGGACTTCAAGGAAGGCATGAGTTTCACCGAACATGAGACCGAATTTTCAAAAATCCTGCGCGGCGAGCGCGATTACCGCGTCAACGACGCCGATTGGGGCATGGAAAAATTCAATCTGCCGGTATCCAACGGGTAACGCCTTATGAAAACCCCCGCCTATGACGTCGCCATTATCGGCAATGCCGCCTTGGGCCTCAGCACCGCCTACCAGTTGAACAAGGCCGACAAGAACTTGAAAATCGGCGTGATCGGCCCGGCCGATCGGCCCTTTTCGGCCACCACCACCGCCGGGGCGATGATCAACGTGTGGGCCGAAATCGGCTATGACCATTTCGGCTTCCCCGCCCTGTCTGACAAAGTGGAACTGGGCCTGCGCGCCTTCGACATGTGGGACCCGCTTTGCGCCGAACTCAGTGAGTTTTCCGAAAAACCGCTGAAAGTGGTATGGGGCACCTATGTGGTGAACAACGCGCGCAGTTCTGGCCTTGAAACCAAAACGCTGGATTACATCGTCAAGGTCATGCAGTCGGGAAAAATCCCGCATAAAGACTTCATCACCGACCCCATTCCCTGGTTCAACCCGCAATACGGCTCTCAGGCGACGCGTATCGTGCACATGCCCGACGGCCGCATTGATGCGCGGCTGGTGTTGGCGGCGTATGACCGCGCCCTGGCCGCCAAGGGCGTGGTGCCTATTCGCTCCCGCGCGGTGAAGGTGGATCTTGATATCACCCAGGCGCAGACGCAGGGCAAAGGCAGCGCCAAAATCACCCTGGCCTCGGGTGAAGCGGTGGAAGCCAAGCACGTGGTTTTCGCCAATGGCAGCTTCGCGCAGGAATTGATCGATCAAATCCCCGCCATCCGCATGCACACGCCCCGTTTGCTGTGGGGCGCGGGCGCGGCGGTGGATCTTACCTTCCCCGAATGGATTCAGAAGGGCGGCGGCCTCGATAAAAGAATTTTTGACATGGACCAGGTGCTGCGCACGGTGGATCGCGGCGGTTCCTGCGGCGTGCATATGGTGCCGCAGGGCGGCGGCGCCTATTACCTGGGCGCCTCTTCGGGTGTGTGGTTCGATCCGGAATGGGCGCCGCGCCTGCATGGCATTCACTTCCTGCTTCACGCCGCCATGCAGGAGATCAACCCCGCCTTCTTCTACGCCAATATGACGATCCGGGGCCCCGGCTTCCGCCCCACCACGGCCGATTGCTTCCCGCTGCTGGGTGAGTCCCATATTAAAGGAGTGTGGTTCGCCAACGGCACCAAGCGCGACGGCTTCACCTGCTCGCCCTTCCTTGCCACCGAGCTGGCGCTGGGCATTCTGGGCAAGCGTCACCGGCTGCCTTACCGCTTCCGGCCGTCGCGCCCGCTGCTATCCTATAAGAACAAGGCGCTGGCGGTGGAAGACTCGCTGAACGCCGCCATGGGCGGGGAATATCAGCATGGGCTTTCGCTGCCGGCCTATGCGCTGGAGCCCTATCAGGCCTCGAAACGCGCCAAGATCCAAGAAATTTACGACAAGCGCAAACTGAATGATTTTGGCATCCATCCTGAAATCACGCATATTTACGAGAATGATGATACTTTCGCCGCTATCGACCTGCCGCGCGAGATGTAAATGAAATTACAAGTTGAAAACACCAAGCTGGAGAGGGTGAAGCTTATTCACCCCTCCACCCAGCATGAGGATTTTCGCGGCGATTACGTTGAACTCTATCATACAGAAATGTACCGCGCCGCGGGAATTACCGACGATTTTGTGCAAGACGACTTCGCCACCTCCACCAAGCATGTTTTGCGCGGCATTCACGGCGATGCGCGCACCGCCAAGCTGGTATCCTGCCTTTTCGGGCGGCTTTATTTTGTGGCGGTGAATAACGATCCGGCTTCCAAGCAATACCGCCAGTGGCAAAGCTTCACTTTGTCCGATAAAAACAATTTGCAGCTGTATGTGCCCAAGAATTTCGGCAGCGCCTATCTGGTGATGTCGCCCACCGCCGTGTTTCATTACAAGCAGTCGGCCTATTACACCGGCCAGGACGGGCAGTTCACCCTCAAATGGAACGACCCGGCCTATAAAATCTATTGGCCGGTGAAAAATCCCATCTTGTCGGAACGCGATTTCGCTTAAGCGGGCTCTTCCGCGGCTTCGACTTTTGCTTTTTCGGCGTGATGATCCGCCGCCAGCAGCATATACACCGCCGGCACC
>JACQAB010000064.1 GCA_016195205.1 Pseudomonadota bacterium | reverse complement strand
CCTTCGATCCGACCCGCCATCAGGCGATTACAACGGTCGAATCGGAGCAAGCGCCCAACACGGTGGTGACGGTCATGCAAAAGGGCTATTGCCTGCACGACCGGGTGCTGCGCCCTGCCCTGGTGGCAGTCGCCAAGGCGCGTGAATCGTAAACCCTGAATTCGCACATCGGCGGGGCCGTAAAAAGTCTTGAACTAACGTACCCTGCCCCCAAATAAAACGCATCGAAAAACACTGCATCAAAGGAAAAATCATGGGAAAAATCATTGGAATCGACCTCGGAACCACCAATAGCTGCGTCGCCATCATGGAAGCCGGCCAGCCCAAGGTGATCGAAAACTCGGAAGGCGGACGCACCACGCCGTCGATCGTCGCCTATCAGGAAAACGGCGAAATCGCCGTGGGCGCCTCGGCCAAGCGCCAGACCGTCACCAACCCGAAGAACACGCTGTTCGCGGTCAAGCGTCTGATTGGTCGCCGCTTCGAGGAAAAAGAAGTGCAGAAGGACATCGACCTGATGCCCTACAAGATCGTCAAGAACGACAACGGCGACGCCTGGGTGGAAGTGCGCGGCAAGAAAATGGCGCCCCCGCAGGTATCTTCGGAAGTACTGCGCAAAATGAAAAAGACGGCGGAAGATTACCTGGGTGAAGAAGTCACCGAGGCTGTCATCACCGTGCCTGCCTACTTCAACGACTCACAACGCCAGGCCACCAAGGACGCCGGTCGCATCGCCGGCCTGGACGTCAAGCGCATCATCAATGAACCGACCGCGGCCGCGCTGGCTTTCGGCATGGACAAGAAGGAAGGCGACCGCAAAATTGCCGTCTATGACCTGGGCGGCGGCACTTTCGACGTGTCCATCATCGAAATCGCCGAAGTCGATGGCGAGCACCAGTTTGAAGTGTTGTCCACCAACGGCGATACCTTCTTGGGCGGCGAAGACTTTGACCAACGGCTGATGGATTACCTCTGCGACGAATTCAAGAAGGAACAGGGCATCGACCTGAAAAAGGACGTGCTGGCCCTGCAACGCCTGAAAGACGCCGCCGAGAAAGCCAAGATCGAGCTTTCTTCTTCGCAGCAAACCGAATCCTGGTCGGCGGCCAGACGCGCATGCCCAAGGTGCAGGAAAAGGTCAAAGAGATTTTCGGCCGCGAACCGCGCAAGGACGTGAACCCGGATGAAGCCGTGGCCGTGGGCGCCGCCATTCAGGGCGGTGTGCTGAAGGGCGACGTCAAGGACGTGCTGCTGCTGGACGTGACGCCGCTCTCGCTGGGTATTGAAACCCTGGGTGGCGTGATGACCAAGCTCATCAAGAAAAACACCACGGTGCCGACCAAGGCCTCGCAGGTGTTCTCGACCGCCGACGACAATCAGAACGCCGTGACCATCCACGTGCTGCAGGGCGAGCGCGAAATGGCCGGGGGTAACAAGTCGCTGGGCCAATTCAATCTTGAAGGCATTGCCCCCGCGCCGCGCGGCATGCCGCAGATCGAGGTGACCTTCGACATCGACGCCAACGGCATCATGCACGTTTCGGCCAAAGATAAAGCAACGGGCAAGGAAAACAAGATCACCATCAAGGCCAATTCCGGTTTGAACGAGGAAGAAATCCAGCGCATGGTGAAGGACGCCGAAGCCCACGCCGATGAAGACAAAAAGGCGCTGGATCTGATCCAGGCCCGCAACCAGGGCGACCAACTGGTGCATGGAACCAAGAAGTCGCTGGAAGAATACGGCGACAAGATCGACGCCTCTGAAAAGGCCGCCATCGAAGCCGCCAGCAAGGAGCTTGAGGAAGTTTTGAAGAGCGACGACAAGGACGCCATCACCGCCAAGACCGAAGCGCTGGCCAAGGCCTCGCAAAAGCTGGGCGAAAAGATGTACGCCGATATGCAGGCCAAGGCGCAAGCCGAAGGCGCCTCAGCCCAGGCAGCCGGAGCCGCCGCTGGTGCCGGCACCAAGGCGGGCGGCGCGACCGAGAAGGACATGGGTAACGTGGTCGATGCAGAATTTACCGAGGTAAAAGACAAGAAATAAGTTGCAAGGGGAAAAGGGTGAGGGGGTGAGGAGGTTTTCTCGCCCCTTTCGCCGTTTTCCTTGCTCAATGCCAAAAAATTATCGGAACAGAACCCCTTTACCACTCACGCCTCACTAACAACAAATGGCTAGCAAACGCGACTATTACGAAGTCCTCGGCGTAAACCGGGACGCCTCAGATGAAGATCTGAAAAGGCGTACCGGAAAATGGCCATGAAATTTCATCCGGACCGCAATCCGGACGACAAATCGGCCGAAGAAAAATTCAAGGAAGCCAAGGAAGCCTACGAAGTCCTGACTGAGCCGGACAAGCGCCGCGCTTACGATGCCTATGGCCACGCCGGCGTGAACCCGAATATGGGTGGCGGCGGCCCCGGCGGCGGTGAAGGCTTCGGCGGTTTTTCGGAAGCTTTCGGCGATATTTTTGGCGAGATTTTCGGCGGCGGACGGCGCGGCGGCCAGCAGATTTACCGTGGCGCAGACCTGCGCTACAACATGGAAATCACCCTCGAACAGGCGGCGCGCGGCACCGAGACCAAACTGCGTATTCCCACCCTGGAAACCTGCGAAATTTGCCACGGCAGCGGCGCCAAGCCGGGCACCCAGGCCAAGACCTGCCATACCTGCGGCGGCGTCGGCCAGGTGCGCATGCAGCAGGGCTTTTTCTCCCTGCAGCAAACCTGCCCGACCTGCCATGGAACCGGAAAAGTCATCCCCGACCCCTGCCAGACCTGCGACGGCGCCGGTAGGGTCAAAAATCACAAGACCCTGTCGGTCAAGATCCCCGCCGGCGTGGACGACGGTGACCGCATCCGCCTGGCCGGTGAAGGCGAGGCCGGCAGCAACGGCGGCCCGCCCGGCGATTTATACGTGGTGGTGCAACTCAAGCCGCATTCAGTCTTCCAGCGCGACGGCGCCGACCTGCATTGCGAAATGCCTATCAGCTTTACCGTGGCGGCCCTCGGCGGGGAAATCCATATCCCGACACTGGACGGCGAAGCCAAGG